>DATMIN010000243.1:0-9510 GCA_035554275.1 Burkholderiaceae bacterium | reverse complement strand
CCGCCGGTGCCGGTCTACTTCATCGGCGTCGGCGAATCGCTCGAAGACCTGCAGACCTTCGATGCGCGCGAGTTCGCGCAGGCGCTGCTGAATTGACCTGAATCGAGCGGGGCGGCGCCGCTCAGCGCTTCTTCAGCGGCGTCGGGCCGCTGTCGAGCTCGTCGTACCAGGTCGAGGGCGGCGGCTCGAGCAGCTCGATCAGTTCGTCCTGCGTCGAATCGCGGTCGAGCTCGTCGAACGGGTTCGGGCCCGGGTCGGGCACCGCCGCGGCGGCCGCCTCGGGCACCAGCGGCAGGGCGCCGGCCGGCGCGGCGCCGGGCACGGTGGCGGTCGCGGTCGGGTCCTCGGGCGGCAGGATCTGCGCGCGCGCGGTGTCGGCCGAGGGGATCGCCGATTCGCCCCAGATCAGCAGCGGAATCTTCGCCGCCTTCAGCGTGCGCTGGATGCGCAACAGCCGCTTGCGCTGCCGGTCGCCGGGCTGCGGCGGCTGGACCTCGACGACCGCGACGACCTGCGACGCCATGTTGCACACCACGAAGTCGGCGCACTGGTTGCCGATGCGGCGCAGCCAGTCGGCATACGAGTTGCGACGCGGCACGTTGATGAAGCGCGACAGCGGCACCTGCGCGAGGATCATGTACTCGGGCAGCGCGCGCACCAGCGTGCCGTAGGCCACACGCTCCTGCGTGCTCAGGATGCGCGTCGACTGCGGCGGCCAGCCGGTGATGGTGTCGAGGCGGTCGGCGCGCCCGCGGTCGGCGGCGTCGGCGCTGCCGCGTCGGCGCAGCGCCCACCACGCCACCAGCAGCCCCAGCGCGAGAACTCCGAGTGCGATCTGCAGAGCGGTCATGCGTGCTCCCGTGGCGGGCGGTGGTGGTGGTTCAGCGCATCCCGCCCGGGCCGCCCAGGCCCTTCATGCCGGCCATGCGCTTCATCATCTTCATCATGCCGCCGCCCTTCATCTTCTTCATCATGTCGCGCATCTGCTCGAACTGATTGAGCAGGCGGTTGACCTCCTGCACGTGCACCCCGGCGCCGGCGGCGATGCGGCGCTTGCGGGTGGCCTTGAGCAGGTCGGGCTTGCGGCGCTCGAGCGGTGTCATCGAGCAGATGATGCCTTCCATTCGGCGCATGTCGCGCTCGGCGCGGTCCATGTCCGACTGGCCGAGATTGGCGGCGCGGCCGCCGAGCAGCTGCGACGGCAGCTTGTCCATCAGGCCCGACAGGCCGCCCATCGACTTCATCTGGGAGATCTGTCCCAGGAAGTCGTTGAGGTCGAAGCTGTCGCCGGCCTTGACCTTGTCGACGAGCTTCTGCGCCGTCGCCATGTCGACGCCCTTCTGCACCTCCTCGACGAGGCCGACGATGTCGCCCATGCCGAGCACGCGGCCGGCGTGGCGCTGCGCGTCGAAGACCTCGAGGCCGTCGATCTTCTCGCTGACGCCGGCGAACTTGATCGGCGCGCCGGTGATCTGCCGCACCGACAGCGCGGCGCCGCCGCGCGCGTCGCCGTCCATCTTGGTCAGCACGATGCCGGTCAGCGGCAATGCTTCCTTGAACGCCTTCGCGGTGTTGATCGCGTCCTGGCCCTGCATCGCGTCGACGACGAAGAGGGTCTCGACCGGGTTCAGCGCCGCGTGCAGCTCGCTGATCTCGCGCATCAGCGCTTCATCGACGCCCAAGCGCCCGGCGGTGTCGACGAGCAGCACGTCGAAGTAGTGCTTGCGCGCGTGGTCGAGTGCGGCCAGCGCAATCGCGAGCGGCTGGTCGGCAATGCTCGACGCGAACCACTCGGCGCCGGCCTGCTTCGTCACCATCTTGAGCTGCTCGATCGCGGCCGGGCGGTAGACGTCGGCCGAGACCGTCAGCACCTTCTTCTTGCGCTTCTCGATCAGGTACTTGGCGAGCTTCGCGGTCGTCGTCGTCTTGCCCGCGCCCTGCAGGCCGGCCATCAGGATCACGGCCGGCGGCTGGGCGGCGAGGTTCAGGTCGGACGGGGGCTTCAGCGCGCCGGTGGCCGGGTCGACGTCGCCCATCGTCGCGGCGAGCTCGCGGTTGACGATGCCCACCAGCGCCTGGCCCGGCGAGAGCGAGCCGACGACCTCGGCGCCGAGTGCCTTGTCTTTCACGCGGGCGATGAAGTCGCGCACCACGGGCAGCGCGACGTCGGCCTCGAGCAGCGCCATGCGCACTTCGCGCAGCATGTCCTGCACGTTGTCTTCGGTGATGCGGGCCTGGCCGCGCATCGTCTTGACCAGCCGGGTCAGCCGGTCGGTGAGGGTGGACGCCATCGAGGTGGGCGGTTGCGCTCCGGACCCGGAGATCGCCGCGCAGACGCGAAAGTACACTGTGGCGATGATTCTATCGTCGGACCCCGCCACCGGTGCGGGCGCTGCGGCCGCGGCCGCGACGGGTTGGTGGCTGGGCCTGCCGAGTCTGATCGCGCTGGCCGCCTATGCCGCGACCGCGCTGCTGCCCGAGCGGCTCGCGGCCACGCTGCGCGCGCTGCTGCTGGTCGGCTTCGCGGCGCAGGCGGTCGCGATCGGGGTCGACATTTCGGGCGCCGGCAGCGCGGTCGAGGCGGCGCGCTTCGGCTTCGCGCCGGCGCTTTCGTTGACGGTCTGGCTGGTGCTCGCGGTCTACCTCGTCGAGAGCCGCTTCGTGCCGCTGCCGGGCGCGCGGCGCGTGCTCGCGCTGCTCGCGATCGCGGTGGTCGCGCTGGCGTGGGCGTTCCCGGGCGAGGTGCGGCCGCAGGTCGGCTGGCGCTGGGCGCCGGTGCACTGGGCGCTCGGGCTGGCGTCATACGGCCTGTTCGGCGCCGCGGTGCTGCACGCGGTGATGCTGAACCGCGCCGAGCGCCAGATGCGGCCCTCGGCCGGCACGATCGCCGCGCCGCCGCGCGGCGGCATGCCGCTGCTGCGCCTCGAACGGATGACGTTCCGGTTCGTCGCGGCCGGCTTCGTCGTGCTGTCGGCCGCGCTGGTGCTCGGCGCGTCGTTCGCGCACCCGTGGCGCTGGGATCACAAGACCGTGTTCTCGATGCTCGGCTGGCTCGTCTTCGCCGGGCTGCTCGCCGGCCGCCGCGCGTTCGGCTGGCGCGGGCCGGTGGCCACGCGCGGCGTCTACGCCGGTGCCGGGCTGCTGCTGCTGGCGTACGTCGGCTCGCGTTTCGTGCTCGAGGTGCTGCTGCACCGCGCGCCGGGCTGACAAGGGTTCGCCGATGAAGTTCGTGCTGTTCGTGATCGCGCTGATCGTGCTGTTCTGGCTGCTGCGCGGCAGCCTGCGGCGCCTGCGCGGCGGGCCGCCGCCGAGCCCGACGGCGGGTGAGCCGCTGCCGATGCTGCGCTGCGCGCAGTGCGGGCTGCACCTGCCGCGCGACGAGGCGCTGCCCGGCCGCGGCGGCGTGTTCTGCGGCGCCGAGCACCGCACGGCCTTCGAGCAGGCGCACCCGCCTTCATGAGCGGCACGGAGCGCGGGTCCGAGCGTCGCTTCGGCGACCGGCGCGGCTTGGGCCGGACGGACACAGACGAAGGCTCGTGGTTCGGCGCCGTCGGCATCGGCCCCGATTCGCGCCTGCGCGACGACGAGCTGCCGTACGACGACCCGCCCGGCCTCGGCGGCACCGACACCGAGGCCGCCGGCGCGCGCAGCGGGGCGCCGGCCGATGCGCCGTTCCTGTCGCGCGCCGCGGCGCGCGTCGTCGGCACCGGGCAGACCGGCTTCGAGCGCCTGTACCGCGCGTTCATCGCGGCGCGCGCGGCGCTCGGCCTGGCGCTGGTGGTGGCGATCGCGGTCGGCGGCGTGTTCGGGCTGCGGCCGACCGCGGTCGTCGCGCTGCTCAGTACGGTCTATGCGACGCTGGCGATCAGCCTGTGGATCCTGCCGCGTTTCCGACGCCAGCCGAGCGCGCGCCCGATGCTGCATCTGCGCAGCGCGCAGTGGCTCGCGACGATCGGCGTCGACCTGCTGTTCTTCCTCGCGCTGCACGTGTTCGCGCCGGGCTCGACGCTGAACTATGTCGCGCTGCTGGTGCTGCCGGTGCTGATGGCCGGCGTGCTGACGCCGCGCACGATGGCGCTGGCGACGGCCGCCGCGGTCACGCTGGCGCTGCTCGCGTCGGCCTGGCTGAACCTGGGCGGCGGCACCGACGGCACGCTGCAGATGACGCAGGCGGGGCTGGCCGGCACCGGCTTCTTCGTGATCACGCTGCTCGCCGGCGAGCTCGCCGGGCGCCTCGCGCGCGAGGAGCTGACCGCGCGCGGCAGCCTCGAGATGGCGCGCCAGCAGGCGCAGCTGAACCGGCTCGTGATCGAGGAGATGCAGGACGGCGTGCTCGTCGTCGACCGGCGCGGCCGCGTGCGCGCGGCCAACCCCGCGGCGCGCCGCCTGCTCGCGCCGAACGGCATGAGCCGGCCGGCGCCGTTCCAGCTGCGCGGCGTGCAGGCCTGGGCGGCGCTGGTCGGTGCGGTCGAGCGCGCGTTCGTCGAGGCGGCGTGGCCCGAGGCCGGCCGCGACGTCGTGCTGCAGTTCGAGCACGCGACGGCCAGCTCGCTCGGCAGCCAGCGCACGCTGCGCGTGCGGGTGCGATTCACGCGCCGGCGCGAGCCGCAGGCGATCGAGGAGTTCTGCGTGCTGTTCCTCGAGGACGTTCGCAACATGCAGGCGCGCAGCCGGCAGGAGAAGCTCGCGGCGATGGGGCGCGTCTCGGCCGGCATCGCGCACGAGATCCGCAACCCGCTGGCGGCGATCTCGCAAGCCAACGCGCTGCTCGCCGAGGACGCGACCGACCCGGCGCAGCGCCGCCTGACCGCGATGGTCAGCGACAACGTCGAGCGGCTGAAGCGCATCGTCGACGACGTGATGGAGGTCGCGCCCGGCGGCGTGATGGACGTCGGCGTGATCGACGCGAGCACGCTCGTCGCCGCCGCCAGCGCCGAGTGGGCGCGCGCCAACGGCCTGGCGCTCGGGCCGGCGTGCGTGCTGCAGATCGAGTTGCCGGCCGAGCCGCTCGGCGTGCTGTTCGACGCCGAGCACCTGCGCCGCGTGCTCGTCAACCTGCTCGACAACGCGTTCCGCTACGCGAGCCGCGAGCCCGGCGCGATCCAGCTGCGGCTCGATTCGCGCCGCGACGCGCAGGCGTTCCTCAGCGTGGCGAGCGACGGCGCACCGATCCCGCCCGATGTCGAGCCCTATTTGTTCGAGCCGTTTTTCTCGACCCGCAGCCGGGGCACCGGGCTGGGCCTGTATATTTGCCGCGAACTGTGCGAACGTTACGGCGCGACGATCGACTACCGGCTGCGCGCCGACGGCGCGGCCCAGCGCAACGAGTTCTTCGTCGACATGCAGCGCCGCGCGCTGGCCCCGGGTCTGCTCGGCTAGCGCGCCACGCACCCGACACGGCACCCCCATGACCAACCCTTCGCATTTCAGCCTGCTGGTCGTCGACGACGAGCCTGATCTGCGCACGCTCTACGAGCTCACGCTGCTGCGCGAGGGCTACGACATCGAGACCGCGGGCACGGTACAGGACGCACTGCTGCACCTGAAGGACCGCACCTACAGCGCCGTGATCACCGACATGCGGCTGCCCGACGGCACCGGCCTCGATGTGCTGCACTGGCTCGAAGAGAGCGGCCGGCGCGAGAAGACGATCGTGATCACCGCGTACGGCTCGGCCGAGAACGCGGTCGAGGCGTTGAAGGCCGGCGCGTACGACTACCTGACGAAGCCGGTCGACCTGAAGCAGTTCCGCGCCGTCGTCGCCTCGGCGCTCGGCCGCCCGGGCGGCAGCGGCGGGCCGACGATCGATCCGGCGACGCTGCCTTCCGAGACCGGCGCGGCGCGCGTCGCAATCGCGCGCCTGTTGCCGGCGGCGAACCCGCCGGCGCCGGCGCCGGTGAGCGCGGCGCTGAACCGCATGGCGGGCCACTCGGCGGCGATGCAGCAGGTGCGCTCGCTGGTCGACAAGGTCGCGCGCAGCATGGCGCCGGTGATGGTCAGCGGCGAGTCGGGCACCGGCAAGGAACTGGTCGCGCGCGCGATCCACGAGGTCAGCGTGCGCAGCGCGCAGCCGTTCGTCGCGGTCAACTGCAGCGCGATCCCCGAGCAGCTGCTCGAGGCCGAGTTCTTCGGCTACCGCAAGGGCGCGTTCACCGGCGCGGCCGAAGACCGCGAGGGCTTCTTCCAGGCCGCCAACGGCGGCACGCTGTTCCTCGACGAGATCGGCGACCTGCCGCTGGCGATGCAGTCGAAGTTGCTGCGCGCCATTCAAGAACGCTCGGTGCGGCCGGTCGGCGCGGTGACCGAGGTCTCGGTCAACGTGCGCCTGCTCAGCGCGACCCACAAGGATCTGGCGAGCGAGGTCCACGCCGGCCACTTCCGCCAGGATCTGTACTACCGCCTGAACGTGATCCAGATCCGCGTACCGGCGCTGCGCGAGCGGCTCGAAGACCTGGTCTCGATCAGCGAGCGCGTGCTCGAGCGCATCGCGCTCGACGCCGGCGTGTCGCCGCCGCCGCGCCTGACGCGCGACGCGCTGGTGCACCTCGAGCGCTACGCGTTCCCGGGCAACGTGCGCGAACTCGAGAACCTGCTGCACCGCGCGGTCGCGCTGACGGGCGGCGAGACGATCGACGTCTACGACCTCGGCCTGCCCGAATCGGTGTTCACCGACAGCGCCGCGCAGGAGCTCGATCTCATCACCACCAACACCCGCGGCGACGTGCTGCAGGCGCTGCGCGAGCCGGCGCCGCCGGCGGTGCCGGTCGAGCAGGCGCTGCCCGACGACCTGGCGCGGCACCTCGACGAGGTCGAGCGCGACATCCTCGTGCGCGCGCTCGAGCGGCACCGCTTCAACCGCACCGCGGCCGGCGCGAGCCTGGGCCTGTCGCTGCGGCAGATGCGCTACCGCATGGCGCGCCTGGGCGTGAACGTGGGCGGCGACAGCGCGGAGCGCGACTGAATCCAATGGCGCGCGCGCCGGTGTGGGAGCAGGGCTGGCTGCGGCGCGCACGCCGCGTCGACTCGCCGAACTTCGGCCCGCGGCCGGCCGGCACCGCGGTCGATCTGCTGCTGGTGCATTCGATCAGCCTGCCGCCCGGCGAGTACGGCGGCGACGCGATCGAGCGCCTGTTCACGAACCGGCTCGACTGGGACGCGCACCCGTACTTCGGCGAGATCCGCGGCCTCACGGTCTCGGCGCACTTCCTGGTGCGGCGCGACGGCGCGCTGCTGCAGTTCGTGTCGTGCGACGAGCGCGCGTGGCACGCCGGCGCGTCGGCGTGGCGCGGCCGCGGCGACTGCAACGACTTCTCGATCGGCGTCGAGCTCGAGGGCCTGGAAGGCGAACGCTTCGAGGCCGCGCAGTACCGCGCGCTCGCGGCGCTGGCGCGCTCGGCGATGGCGCAGTACCCGATCGCCGGCATCGCCGGGCACGAGCATGTCGCGCCCGGCCGCAAGCGCGATCCGGGGGCCGGCTTCGACTGGCCGCGGCTGCGCGCCGCGCTGCGATTGCCAGCCCGGTATTTTCCCCAACAAGCGCTGCACGCCGGCTGATCGGCGGCGCGCGCGAAGCGTGAAGCGGCGCGGGTTTGCGGATCAAATCCGGCGCTGCGCGAGAGGCCGCGCGGGCCGCGTCGCGCAAGTGCCGCGAGGCCGCCGCCGGCGCCGCGCCGAGGCTTCGACGGCTTGTCCTCGATCGGTGTGCATACACTATCCGTAGTGCTTGTGAGGCGCGCAGACCCCAGATATAGTGTTTGCTCGTGTCGCCCCCATCTGCCTTCCACGCACCTTGTTCAGCGTCCAGCCCCGCCTCGAGACGCCCGCCGTTCCCGGCCTGAACCGGTGACGGGCCGCGCCACCGCCGCCCGCAGGTCAGACACTTCTTCCACCCCACAACGACAGATCAACGAGGGACTTTCATGCAAGCCGTCATCAGCTCCACGCCCACCCCCGCCGTCACCGCGCGCACGCCGACCGCGGCCGCCGGCGCGGCATCGTCCGTCTACCAGGGCTACCAGATCATTCGCCGCAACGGCGCGGTGGTGTCGTTCGAGCCGAACAAGATCGCGGTGGCGTTGATGAAGGCGTTCCTCGCGGTGCACGGCACGCAGGGCGCGGCCTCGGCGAGCGTGCGCGAGACGGTCGACGGCCTGACCGAATCGGTCGTGCGCGCGCTGCTGCGTTCGCGCCCGGGCGGCGGCAGCTTCCACATCGAAGACATCCAGGACGCGGTCGAACTCGGCCTGATGCGCGGCGGCCACCACGAGGTGGCGCGCGCCTACGTGCTCTATCGCGAGCGCCGCACGCAGGAGCGCGCGAAGCAGGGGCCGTCGGCCGCGGCCGCCGAGCCGGCGCTGACGGTGATCGACGGCGGGCGCCGCGTGCCGCTCGATTTCGAGCGGCTGCGCAGCGTGATCGAATCGGCCTGCGCCGGCCTCGGCGCCGAGGTCAAGCCCGAGCCGATCCTCGCCGAGACGCGCCGCAACCTGTACGACGGCGTGCCGATCGACGAGGTCCACAAGGCCTCGATCCTGGCCGCGCGCACGCTGATCGAGAAAGACCCCGGCTACACCCGCGCGACGGCGCGGCTGCTGCTGCACACGATCCGCCGCGACATCCTCGGCGAAGAGACGCTGCAGGCCGAGATGCCGGCGCGCTACGCCGAATACTTCCCCGGCTTCATCAAGAAGGGCGTGCAGGCCGAATTGCTCGACGAGAAGCTGCTGCAGTTCGACCTCGCGCGCCTCGGCGCGGCGCTGAACGCCGAGCGCGACCTGCAGTTCGACTACCTCGGCCTGCAGACGCTGTACGACCGCTACTTCCTGCACATCGACGAGCAGCGCATCGAGCTGCCGCAGGCCTTCTACATGCGCGTGGCGATGGGCCTGGCGCTGAACGAGATCGACCGCGAGGCGCGCGCGATCGAGTTCTACGAGGTGCTGTCGAGCTTCGACTTCATGAGCTCGACGCCGACCCTCTTCAACGCCGGCACGCGCCGCTCGCAGCTGTCGAGCTGCTACCTCACGACGGTGGCCGACGACCTCGACGGCATCTACGAGGCGCTGAAAGAGAACGCGCTGCTGAGCAAGTTCGCCGGCGGCCTGGGCAACGACTGGACCAACGTGCGCGCGTTGGGTTCCCACATCAAGGGCACGAACGGCAAGAGCCAGGGCGTGGTGCCGTTCCTGAAGGTCGTCAACGACACCGCGGTCGCGGTCAACCAGGGCGGCAAGAGGAAGGGCGCGGTCTGCGCCTACCTGGAAAGCTGGCACCTCGACATCGAGGAGTTCCTCGAGCTGCGCAAGAACACCGGCGACGACCGCCGCCGCACGCACGACATGAACACGGCGAACTGGATTCCCGACCTGTTCATGAAGCGCGTGATGGAAGGCGGCGACTGGACGCTGTTCTCGCCCAGCACCTGCCCCGACCTGCACGACAAGTTCGGCAAGGCCTTCGAGGCCGCCTACACCGCCTACGAAGAGAAGGCCGCACGCGGCGAGATCAAGC
>DATMIN010000242.1:0-4635 GCA_035554275.1 Burkholderiaceae bacterium | reverse complement strand
GAGCGGCGCCCCGGGCTCGGCGCGCGCCAGCGCGAGCAACTGCTCGACCAGCCGCGCCGCGCGCTCGATGCCGGCGCCGAGCGCGGCGACCGCAGCCGCACGCGCGGCCGGATCGTCGGCGCGCTGCAGCAGCTCCATCTGCAGCTTCAGCGCGGTCAGCGGCGAGCGCAACTCGTGCGCGGCGTCGGCGACGAATGCGCGCTGCGCGCCGATCGAATCGCCGAGCCGCTGCAGCAGGCCGTTCAGCGCGCTGACGAGCGGCGCGACCTCGTCGGGCAGCCCGGCGCTCGGCAGCGGCTGCAGCGACTGCTCGTCGCGCGTGCGCACGCCGTCGGCCAGCCGCTGCAGCGGCGCGAGCAGCTGCGCCGCGAGCCACCACACCAGCAGCGCCAGCGCCGGCGCGATGAACGCGAGCGGCGCGACGCTGCGCAGCGCCGCACCGGCGGCGAGCCGCTGGCGGGTCTGCAGCGGCTGCGCGACCTGGATCACGCGGTCGCGCGTAGCGACGCTGAAAGCGCGCCAGGTGCGGCCCTGCACCGTCACGTCGGCCAGGCCGAGCACGGCGGTGGCGGGCACGTCGTTGCGCAGCCGCGGCGGGTAGATGATGCGGCCGTCGGCGGTCCAGATCTGGACCACGAAATCGAGCTGCTCGTCGGCCAGCGTGCTCGCCTGCTCGGGCGCGATCTCGCCCTGGTCGCGCAACGACAGCGCCATCTGGCGCAGCTGGTAGTCGAACAGCGCCTCGGTCTCGGCGAGCACGTTGCGGTAGGTGAACGCGCCGGTCACGAGCGCGAACGTCAGCAGCATGCCGAGCAGCGCGAGCAGCACGCGGGCGCGGATCGAGCGGATCAAGGCCTTGCTTTCTCGCCGACGAAGTAGCCGACGCCGCGCACGTTCTGAATGAACTCGGACCCGAGCTTGCGGCGCAGCTGATGGATGTAGACTGAGACCGCGTTGCTCTCGATCTCCTCGCCCCAGCCGTACAGGCGGTCTTCGAGCTGGGCGCGCGACAGCAGCGCGCCGGGCCGCTGCAGCAGCGCCTCGAGCACCGCGAACTCGCGCGCCGACAGCAGCACCGGCGCGCCGCGCTGCGTGACCTGGCGCGTCGCCGGGTCGAGCACCACGTCGCCGAACGCGAGCGTCGATTGCGCGCGCCCGCCGTGGCGGCGCAGCACCGCGCGGATGCGTGCGCCGAGCTCGGCCAGGTCAAACGGCTTGACGAGATAGTCGTCGGCGCCGGCGTCCAGCCCCGCGACCTTGTCGCCGGGGCCGTCACGCGCGGTCAGCACGATCACCGGCGTGGCGTCGGCGCGGCCGCGCAGCGCGCGCAACACCGCGAGGCCGCCGTCGGGCTGCGGCGGTGCATCGGCGGCGGCGCGCGCGGGCAGGCCGAGGTCGAGCAGCACCAGATCGAACTGCTCGCTCGCGAGCGTGGCCTGCGCCGAGCCGGCGTCGCGCACCCAGTCGACCGCGTAGCCCTCGAGCCGCAACGCGCTGCGCAGGCTGTCGCCGATCATCCGGTCGTCTTCCACCAGCAGCAGTCGCATTGGAAAAGCATACCTTGCGGGGATGGCACACCCCGACCGCCGGATACAGCGGTCGCAGTGCTCAGGTTATCGTCACGGCCATGACCGCGACGCTGCGCCATACCCTGCTGTCGTTCCGCGACCTGCTGGCGACCTTCGGGCCGTTCATCGTGCTGGCCGCGGCGCTGCTCGCGCTGGCCTACTGGGTGCTGAACCCGACGCCGCCGAAGAGGGTGGTGCTCGCCACCGGCACCGAACAGGGCGCGTACGCCGAGTTCGGCAAGCGCTACGCCGAGATCCTGAAGGCCTACGGCATCACCGTCGAGCTGCGCGCGACGCAGGGCGCGGCCGAGAACGTGCGCCTGCTGCTCGACCCGAACTCGGGTGTCGACATCGCGTTCATGCAGGGAGGCGCCGGCGAGCGGCTGCGCAAGGACGCGAACTCGCTCGCGTCGGCCGACGACGACGGCGAGGCCGCGCTCGTCTCGCTCGGCAGCCTGTTCTACGAACCGATCTGGCTGTTCTACCGCATCGACTCGGCGCAGCGGCTGCTGCACGCGCCCGCGCTGACGAGCCTGTCGCAGTTGCCGGGCTGGCGCCTGAACGTCGGCGCGAAGGGCAGCGGCGCGCCCAACCTGATGCGCAAGCTGTTCGAGGCCAACCGCATCGACCCGGCGGCCGTGACCCTGGTGCGCCAGTCGCAGACGCCGGCCGCCGTCGACCTGCTCGCCGGCGACATCGACGCGCTGGTGTTCGCGTCGGCCCCCGAATCGCTGATGGTGCAGATGCTGTTGAGCACCCCCGGCATCGCGCTGTACGACTTCGCGCAGGCCGACGCGTACTCGCGCCGCTTCCCGTTCCTGACGCCGGTGACGCTGCCGCGCGGCGTGGTCGACCTCGCCGGCGACCTCCCGCCGCGCGACGTGCGCCTGCTCGCGCCGACCGCCACCCTGCTCGCGCGCGCCGGCACCCATCCGGCGCTGCTGCAGTTGTTCATCCAGGCCGCCCGGCAGGTGCACGGCGGCGCCGGCTGGTTCCAGCACAAGGGCGACTTCCCGAAGGCCAGCGGCACCGAGCAGCCGCTGGCGAAGGAGGCCGAGCGCTTCTACGCCAATGGCACGCCGGTGCTGCAGCGCTACCTGCCGTTCTGGCTCGCCAACCTGATCGAGCGCATGTGGCCGGTGCTGGTGTCGATCGTCGCGATCCTGATCCCGCTGTCGCGCGCGCTGCCGCCGCTGTACCAGTTCCGCATCCGCTCGCGCATCTTCCGCTGGTACGCGCAGCTGCGCGCCGTCGAGGACGGCGTCGGCAAGCGCCCGGCCCAGGAGTTGCTCGACGATCTGAGCGCGATCGAGGCACGCGTCGAGGGCGTCAGCGTGCCGCTCAGCTATGCCGACGAGCTGTACTCGCTGCGCAGCCACATCCAGATGGTGGGCAACCGGCTGCGCGCCGCAGCGCTGCCCGCAGAGGTCGCGACATGAGCGAGGCGGCACCCGAGTTCGAACCCAAGGCCGACGCGGAACGCGCCGCGGCGCCGGCCACTGCGAGCCGTATCGGCGGCCCGTCGGCGCTGCCCCGCGTCGTCGTCATCGGCTGCGGCTTCGGCGGCATCGAGGCAGTGCGCACGCTGTCGGGCGCGAAGGTCGAGATCACGCTGATCGACCGCACCAACCACCACCTGTTCCAGCCGCTGCTGTACCAGGTCGCGACCGCGGGCCTGAGCGCGCCGGCGATCAGTGCGCCGATCCGCCACACGCTGCGGCGCGAGATGAAGCGCGGCAACCTGACGATCCTGCAGGCCGAGGCGATCGCGATCGATGCCACCGCCCGCAGCGTCGAACTCGACGGTGGCGACCGGCTCGAATACGACCACCTGATCGTCGCCGCCGGCGCGACCCACAGCTACTTCGGTCACGACGACTGGGCCGCACATGCGCCCGGGCTGAAGACGCTCGACGACGCGTTTCGCATCCGCGCCCGCGTGATCGGCGCGTTCGAGCGCGCCGAGCGCTGCCTCGACCCGCTCGAGCGCGAATCGTGGATGACCTTCGTCGTGATCGGCGCCGGGCCGACCGGCGTCGAGATGGCCGGCACGATGACCGAGATCGCGCAGCACACGCTACCGCAGGAGTTCCGCCGCATCGACTCGACCCACACCCGCGTCGTGCTGCTCGAGGGCTCGGAGCGTGTGCTCGGCGCGTTCGTGCCCGAGCTGTCGCAGCGCGCGCGCGAGCAGCTCGAACGGCTCGGCGTCGACGTGCGAACCGGCGGCAAGGTCACGCACATCGACGCCGACGGCGTGACCTACGAGATGCGCGAGGGCGAGGGCACGAAGCGCTACCGGCTGCCGAGCAAGACCGTGATTTGGGCCGCCGGCGTGGCCGGCTCGCCGCTCGGCCAGGCGCTGGCCGTGGGTGCCGGCGCGCTGCTCGACCGCGCCGGCCGCGTGATCGTGCTGCCCGACCTGAGCCTGACCGGCCACCCCGAGATCGCCGTCGTCGGCGACCTCGCCTCGGCGATGAGCCACCCCGACGATCCGCGCGAGAAGGCCACGCCGGTGCCCGGCGTCAGCCCGGCCGCCAAGCAGATGGGCCGCGCGGCGGCCGCGAACCTGTTGCGCCGCCTGAAGGGCGAGGCGACGCAGCCGTTCCGCTATGTCGACTACGGCAACCTCGCAACCGTCGGGCGCAAGGCCGCCGTCGTCGACCTCACGCTGCCGAAGCTCGGCGCGGTGCGCTTCTCGGGCTTCTTCGCGTGGCTGTTCTGGCTGTTCGCGCACATCTGGTTCTTGATCGGCTTTCGGAATCGCCTGATCGTGATGCTCGACTGGGGCTGGGCGTATTGGACCTACGAGCGCTCGGCGCGCGTGGTGGCGGAGCCGCCGTCAGCGGCTCGCACGATGCCGCGCACGACGCCGCAAGAGAAGGCGCCTTAGCGGTCGCGCCCGCGCTCCTGCGGGCCGCCGCCGCGGTTGTCCTGCCCGCGCTCTTGGCCGCCAGTGCCACGGTTGTCGTGCCCGCGATCCGGCGGCGGCCCGCCGCGATCGGCGGGCCCAGGCCCGCCTTGCCCGCGCCCTTGCGGCTCGCGTGGCTGCGGGGCCGGCTGCGGT
>DATMIN010000241.1:0-7165 GCA_035554275.1 Burkholderiaceae bacterium | reverse complement strand
GCGGCACGCTGCGCGCGGGCAGCGGCGAGACCGACATCTTCATCACGCCGGGCTTCGAGTTCCGCGTGGTCGACCGGCTCGTCACCAACTTCCACCTGCCGAAGAGCACGCTGCTGATGCTGGTCAGCGCGTTCGCCGGCCACGCGCGGATGCACGCGCTGTACGCGCACGCGATCCGCGCGCGCTACCGCTTCTTCAGCTACGGCGACGCGATGCTGCTCAAGCACGCGGAGAAGTCGCAATGAAGTGGCTGCGCCGGTTGGTGCCGACCGTCGCGGTCGCCGCCGCCGCGGGGGCGGCGCAAGGCGCGGAATACGCAACAAAGGGGATGTGCGGCGACTTTCCCCGGGTCGACCTGCAGGTGCCGCCAGGGCACTGTGTCGCCCTGGTCGTGGGGCCGGGCGAGGGCCTTCGGTTCCCGCGCCGGATTCTCGAGGTGGCGCCCGATCGCTTCTGGATCATCGACATGGGCAGCTGGGAGCCTCGCCGCGGCCGACTGCTTGAGATGACATTGCAGGGCGGTCACGCCGCCCTGCGCGTCCTGGCCGACAAACTCGATCGTCCCCTCGGCCTCGTGAAGGGCCCGGACGGCCGCATCTATGTCGGCGAAGCCGGCAGCATCTGGCGCACGCCCGTGGGCGACGTGATCGCCCGCGAAACAGTCATCGACCACCTGCCGGACGACGGCGCCCACCCGTTGAAGGAGCTCGCTTTCGGCACGAACGGGCACTTGTTCGTCAACATCGGTTCGTCCACCGACGCGTGCCGCGACGAGCGCGGCGAGCAAGCCAGTCCGTGCGCCGACCTGACAGGGGCGTTGCCGCGCGCGGCGGTATACGAAGCCGTCTTGGATGGTCCGGATCGCGCGCTCACCGCATTCAAGCCCTACGCCACCGGCCTGCGAAACTCCTTGGCGCTGACGGCCGTGCCCGGCAGCGAGATCCTCCTGCAGGGCGAGAATTCCATCGACTATGCCGCTGCCAACGATCCGCGCGAAGAGCTGAACGTGCTGTTGGCCGGACGGCACTACGGCTGGCCGTATTGCGTTGGCGCGAGGCAGCCGGCCCGAGGCTATCAAGGTCGCTTCGACTGCATGCGCAGCGAAGCGCCGCTGCGGCTCTGGCCGGCGCATGTGGCGCCGCTTCAAATGATCATCGTGCCCACGCTTGCCAGCAAAGCTCTCGGAGGCCAGCTGCTTGTCGCTTGGCACGGCTATCGGGCCGGCGGGCACCGTGTGGTCGGCTTCGCGCTCGACAAGAAGGGCCGGCCGCAAGGCGCGCCGAAGACCTGGATCGGCGGCTGGAACTTTGCTGTCGGCATCCGTCCTCTGGGCGCGCCAACCGGCATCGCGGTCGACCACGCCGGCCGGCTGTGGGTGGTCGAAGACCGCAATCGCACCGTGCTCGTGATGCAGCCGGACTCCTGATCTTCCGGATCGACACCCTCGAGAAAACCATGCTTCAGTTTGAAGTCCTCCGCACCGACAGCCACGCGCGCCGCGGCCGCCTGACGCTCGCCCACGGCGTGGTCGAGACGCCGGTGTTCATGCCGGTGGGCACCTACGGTACGGTCAAGGGCGTGCTGCCGTCGGCGCTCGACGCGATGGGCGCGCAGATCATCCTGGGCAACACCTTCCACCTGTGGCTGCGGCCCGGCACCGAGGTGCTCGCCGGCTTCGGCGGGCTGCACAGGTTCGAGGGCTGGCCGCGGCCGATCCTGACCGACAGCGGCGGCTTCCAGGTCTGGTCGCTCGGCGCGATGCGCAAAATCAGCGAGGAAGGCGTGAAGTTCGCCTCGCCGGTCAACGGCGACAAGCTGTTCCTGACGCCCGAGGTCAGCATGCAGGTGCAGCGCGTGCTGAACAGCGACATCGTGATGCAGTTCGACGAGTGCACGCCGTACGAGACCGCCGGGCGCATCACCCCCGAAGACGAGGCGCGCAGCTCGATGGAGCTGAGCCTGCGCTGGGCCGTGCGCTGCCGGGCCGAGCACGCGCGGCTCGAGAACCCGAATGCCCTGTTCGGCATCGTGCAGGGCGGGATGTTCGAGCACCTGCGCGAGGAATCGATCGCCGCGCTCGCCGCGCTCGACCTGCCGGGCTACGCGATCGGCGGCGTCAGCGTCGGCGAGCCGAAGGAGCAGATGCGCGCGATCGTCGCGCACACGCCGCACCGGCTGCCTGCGGCCAAGCCGCGCTACCTGATGGGTGTGGGCACGCCGGAGGATCTGGTCGAGGGTGTGGCCGCCGGCGTCGACATGTTCGACTGCGTGATGCCGACGCGCAATGCGCGCAACGGCCACCTGTTCACCCGCTTCGGCGACCTGAAGCTGCGCAACGCGCGCCATCGCACCGACCCGCAGCCGCTCGACCCGACCTGCACCTGTCACACCTGCGCCCACTTCTCGCGCGCCTACCTGCACCACCTCGAGCGCTGCGGCGAGATGCTCGCGCCGATGCTCGCGAGCCTGCACAACCTGCACTACTACGTGAACCTGATGCGCGAGGTGCGCGAGGCGCTCGACACCGGCCGCTTCAGCGAGTTCGTGCAGCGCTTCCGCGCCGACCGCGCGCGCGGCGTGTAGCGGCGCGCGCACGGGCTGTGGCGGCACGCGCACGCGCCGGCGTCGGAGACTTCTTACGCCGGCGGCGGCGTTCTCCCGATGGCCGCGCCGCGGGGCGCCGCCTAGGCTCGAAACGCACCCAGGAGCCCACGCCATGTCCACCGTCAGCGCCATCATGACCCGCGAGGTCTCGGTCATCCAGTTGTCCGACACGCTGCAGACCGCCGCCCAGCGCATGCGTGATCTCGACATCGGCGCGCTGCCGGTCTGCGACGGCGAGACGCTCGTCGGCATGGTCACCGACCGCGACATCGCGGTGCGCGGCGTGGCAACCGGCCTCGCCAGCGACGCCGCGCTCGTCTCCGACGTGATGACCGACGACGTGCAGGCCTGCAACCCCTACGACACCGTCGACGCCGCGATGCAGCAGATGGGCGACGCCCAGGTGCGCCGCCTGCCGGTGCTCGACGCCGAGCGCCGGATCGTCGGCATCGTCGCGCTCGCCGACCTGGCGACGCGCCAGCCGGCGCCGACCGACACCGCGCTGCGCGAGATTTCCGAGAGCGCCACGGCCGCCTGAGCCGCGCGCGGGGGCACGAGGAGTTCCGCGTGACCGCGCCCGCCTCGCCGCTGGCCGGCCCGCGCCTCGCGCTGCCGCGCTGGGCCGAGCGCTTCGGCTCGCCGGCGCGCGCGGTGCTGACGCATCCGCTCGGCTTCGCGCTGCGCACGCTGAAGGCGTTCCGCGCCAACCAGGGCCTGCTGCTGGCCGGCGCGGTGGCGTACTACGCGCTGCTGTCGATCGTGCCGCTGCTGATCCTGAGCGTGATCGCGCTGTCGCACGTCGTCGATCAAGACGCGCTGCTGACCACGCTCGGCCACTACCTCGAATGGCTGCTGCCGGGGCAGTCGCGCGCAATCGTCGCCGAGCTGTCGAACTTCCTCGCCCACCGCGAGGTCGTCGGCTGGCTGCTCGGCGCGACCATGCTGTTCTTCAGCTCGCTCGCGTTCACGGTGCTCGAGAACGCGATGTCGGTGATCTTCCTGCACCGTGTCGTCGACCGCAAACGCCACGCGTGGGTCTCGGCGCTGATGCCGTATCTGTACATCCTCTGCCTCGGCGTCGGGCTGCTGCTGGTCACGTTGGTGGCGGGCAGCCTGCAGGCGATCGGGCGGGAGAGCGTCGAGTTGTTCGGCCGCAGCTGGTCGCTGCACGGCGTCTCGGGCGTGCTGCTGTACCTGCTCGGCGTGGCCGGCGAGGTGTTCGTGCTGACCTCGATCTACCTCGTGATGCCGGTCGGGCGGCTGCGCATCGGCCACGCGCTGATCGGCGGCGCGACCGCTGCGGTGCTGTGGGAGATCACGCGCCACGTGCTGGTCTGGTACTTCACGACGCTGTCGCAGGTCAACGTGGTCTACGGCTCGCTGACGACCGCGATCGTCGTGCTGCTGAGCCTGGAGATCGCGGCCACGCTGCTGCTGTTCGGCGCGCAGGTGATCTCGGAATTCGAGCGGCTCGGGCGCGATCTCGCGGCCGTGCCGCGCAGCGCCTGACGCGCGCCGCGTCAGCGGCTCACCAGAACGCCCACTGGCGGGTCGCGACGACCCACACGCCGAGCATGCCGTTCGTCACCGCGTGCGCGATCACCGGCACCCACAGCCGCCCGGTGCGCACGTAGAGCCACGCGTACACGAGGCCGGCGACGACGGCCGCGAGCCACAGCGTGTGAGCGAGCGTGAACACGAAGGTCGACAGCACGATCGCCTTCACGCGCACGCGCTGCGGCGGCACCGATTCGAACACCGGGTTCTCGATCCAGCGCATCAGGAACGAGCGCCAGAACAGCTCTTCCATCAGCGGCACGACCAGCGCCGCGCCGATCCAGCGCACGATCAGCAGCGGCCAGATCAGCGCGCCGCGGGCATCGATCGGCAGGAAGCTCGCCGACGGGCTGCCGATCTGCATCCACGCCGCGTCGAGGTGGATCCACAGCACGAACACGAGCGCGCCGGCGCCGACCGCGAGCGCGAACTCGCCGGGCGTCGGCCAGGTCTGCGGCACGAGCTCGCCGTAGTCGCGCCAGAACCAGGCGAGCGCTGCGCCGACGACGAGCACCGCGATCGCGTAGGTCCAGCGCGGGTCGAACGTGGCGTCGTCGGGCAGCTCGGCGCGCACGACCAGCAGCAGCATGAAGGCGGCGAACGGCAGGATGCGGGCGAGCGCGGCGCGGCTGAGTGAGAACGGCATCGTCGGTACGGCAGCGGGCGATCGGGGAGGAGCGGCGCTTCGCGCGCTCAGGACGCGAGCAGGTGCGAGACCCGCTCGCGCAGGCCTGCGGGCGTGACCGCCGCGGGCGCCAGCGCATCGCCGGCGACGAGGCCGACGCGGCTGAACAGGCCGCGCCGGAACGGCCGGCTCATCGCCGCGCCGCCGTGGCGCGAGAAGAACGAACCCCACAGGTTCTGCAGCGCGAGCGGCACCACCGGCACCGGGTTCGATTCGAGCAGCTTCATCACGCCGCCTTTGAACTCGCCGAGCGCGCCGTCGCGCGTGATCGCGCCCTCGGGGAAGATGCACAGCAAGTCGCCCGCGGCCAGCACCTCGCGCGCCTTCGCGAACGCCTGCTCGTAGGCGGCCGGGTTCTCGCGCTGCGGCGCGATCGGGATCGCCTTGGCGAGCCGGAAGAACGCGCCGAGCACCGGCATCGCGAAGATCTTGTGGTCCATGATGAAGCGGATCGGCCGCGGGCTCGCCGCCATCAGCAGCACCGGGTCGACGAACGCGACGTGGTTGCACACCAGGATCGCCGCGCCTTCGGTCGGGATGTGCTCGTCGCCGCGCACCTTGAAGCGGTACACCAGCCGCGTGACCACGAACGCGACGAAGCGCAGCAGGTACTCGGGCACCAGCATGAAGATGTAGAACGCGACCAGCGCGTTGAGCAGCCCGACGATCAGGAACACCTGCGGAATCGTGAACTTCGCCGCGAGCAGCGCGCCGACGCCGACCGCGCTGACGATCATGAACAGGGCGTTCAAGATGTTGTTGGCCGCGATGATCCGCGCCCGGTGGCTCGGCTGCGAGCGCAGCTGGATCAGTGCGTACATCGGCACGCTGTACAGGCCCGCGAACAGCGACAGAAGCGCCAGATCGGCCATCACGCGCCAGTGCGCCGGCTGCGCGACGAACGCACCGACCGCGAGCGCCTCGGCCGGCGCGAGGGCGCGCGCCGCGAAGTACAGATCGATCGCGAACACGCTCATGCCGATCGCGCCCATCGGGACCAGGCCGATCTCGACGTGGCGCTTCGAGAGCATCTCGCACAGCAGCGAGCCGGTGCCGATGCCGACCGAGAACACCACCAGCAGCAGCGACGCGACGTGCTCGTCACCGTGCAGCACGTCCTTCGCGAACGCCGGGAACAGCGACAGGAACACCGCGCCGAAGAACCACATCCACGAGATGCCGAGCAGCGAGCGGAACACGACGATGTTCTGGCGCGCCAGCATCAGGTTGCGCCAGGTCTCGGTGACCGGGTTCCAGTTGATGCGCAGGCCCGGGTCGGACGGCGGCGACGCCGGCACCGCCTGCGCGGTCAGCCGCCCGAGCAGCGCGACCGCGACGCAGGCGACCGCGACCGCGTGCCGGCCGACGTCGGGGATCGCGACCAGCAGCCCGCCCGCCACCTGGCCGAGCAGGATCGCGACGAACGTGCCCATCTCGACCATGCCGTTGCCGCCGGTCAACTCGCGCTCGTTCAGGTGCTGCGGCAGGTAGGCGAACTTGACCGGGCCGAAGAGGGTCGAGTGCAGGCCCATCAGGAACACGCAGGCCAGCAGCACCGGCACGTTCGTGGTCCAGAAGCCGAACCCGGCCAGCGCCATGATGCCGATCTCGAGCCCCTTGACGAAGCGGATCACGCGCGTCTTGTCGAACTTGTCGGTGATCTGCCCGCTCGTGGCCGAGAACAGCAGGAACGGCAGGATGAAGAGCGCGCCGATCACCAGGCCGGCCATCTCGGGCGTGAGCCAGCTGACCTGCAGCTGGTAGGTCACCATCACCGTGAACGCGAACTTGAACAGGTTGTCGTTGCCGGCGCCGAGGAACTGGGTCCAGAAGAACGGCGCGAAGCGGCGTTGCTTCAGCAGCGCGAACTGGTTCGGATGGGCATGCTCGTTCGGGGTCATGAAGCGGCCTCGTCGTGATGGAGGGGAAGTGCGCGCGCGCACGGAATTTAACGGATCACCTGCACCGCGCCGCCGAGGCCGCTGCGGCGCATCCATTGGAAGACGGAGTCGACCGTGACGGTTTCGATGCGATCGCTGAAGCGCTTCGCGTCCGGATGGTCGTCGAACGCGACGTTGGCCGCGGTCAGGCGCGCGCCCAGGCGCTGCAGCGGGCCGAGGTGCAGGGTGGTCGGGCGGTAGTCCTGCAGCCGCAGCCAGGCCTGCGCCCGCTCACGCGTCTGCGCGGCCGGCTCCTGCGTCATCGCGAGCGTCTCGATCGCCCACTGGTTCGACTGCTGGTAGGTCTGCGCCCACGGGTACGCGACCATGCTGTAGGCCGGCGTGTCGAGTTGCGCGACGCGCGCGTTGTCCTTCAGCG
>DATMIN010000240.1:0-9301 GCA_035554275.1 Burkholderiaceae bacterium | reverse complement strand
GATGGCGGGCCTGCAGGTCGTGGTCACGAAGTGCGACGCCGAGGGCAACATCGATCTCGCCGACCTGCGCGCGAAGTGCGCGCTGCACCGCGAGCGGCTGGCCTGCATCATGATCACCTACCCGTCGACGTACGGCGTGTTCGACGTCCACGTGAAGGAGATCTGCGCGCTGGTGCACGAGCACGGCGGGCGGGTCTACGTCGACGGCGCGAACATGAACGCGCTGGTCGGCGTGGCCGCGCCGGGCGAGTTCGGCGGCGACGTGAGCCACCTGAACCTGCACAAGACCTTCTGCATCCCGCACGGCGGCGGCGGGCCCGGCGTCGGGCCGACCTGCGTCGTCGCCGACCTGGTGCCGTACTTGCCCGCCCATCGCGCGGCCGGGATCGGAACCGAGTCGCAAGTCGGCGCGGTGAGCGCCGCGCCGCTCGGCAACGCCGCGGTGCTGCCGATCAGCTGGATGTACATGCGGATGATGGGCAGCGAGGGCCTGACCGCGGCGACCGAGACCGCGATCCTGTCGGCCAACTACATCGCCGCGCGCCTGGCCGACCACTACGACATCCACTTCAGCGGCAACGTCGACGGCCTGAAGGGCGGCGGCGTCGCGCACGAGTGCATCCTCGACCTGCGGCCGCTGAAGGAGAGTTCCGGCGTCAGCGCCGAAGACGTCGCCAAGCGCCTGATCGACTACGGCTTCCACGCGCCGACGCTGAGCTTCCCGGTCGCCGGGACGCTGATGGTCGAGCCGACCGAGAGCGAATCGCTCGAGGAGCTCGACCGCTTCTGCGACGCGATGATCGCGATCCGCGGCGAGATCGCGAAGGTCGAGTCCGGTGAGTGGCCGCGCGAGGCCAACCCGCTGAGCGCCGCGCCGCACACCGCGGCCGCGCTGCTGAAGGCCGAGTGGCCGCACGCCTACTCGCGCGAGGAGGCGGCCTACCCGGTCGCGGCGTTGCGGCGCGGCAAGTACTGGTCGCCGGTCGGCCGTGTCGACAACGTGCACGGCGACCGCAACCTGATGTGCTCCTGCCCGCCGCTCTCGAGCTACGAAGACTGAACCCGGAATGACGGCCCCCGCGTCGCTTCGCGCCGGCCCCCCGTGGGGGCGCTCATCCGGCTTGGGGCGGCCCGGCGCCGGCTGAGATGGCCGTTTCCGTCTTCGACCTGTTCAAGATCGGCATCGGCCCCAGCAGCTCGCACACGGTCGGCCCGATGCGGGCGGCACGCCTGTTCGTCTTGCGCCTCGCGCACGACGAACGGCTCGACGCGACCGAGCGCGTGGCCGCGCAGCTGTACGGCTCGCTCGGCGCCACCGGCAAGGGCCACGGCAGCGACAAGGCGGTGCTGCTCGGCCTCGCGGGCCATGAGCCCGACACGGTCGATGTCGACGGCATCGGCGCCGAGCTGCAGCGCATCCGCAGCACGCAGCGCCTGGCGCTGCTCGGCAGCCGCGAGATCGCGTTCGACGAGCGCGCCGACCTCGTCTTCCACCGCCGCGAATCGCTGCCGTTCCACGCCAACGGGATGCGCTTCATCGCGTTCGACGCCGCCGGCGCCGAGCTGGCGAACCGCGTCTACTACTCGGTCGGCGGCGGCTTCGTCGTCAGCGACGAGGTCGCGCACGACGGCACCCGGCAGAAGGTGATCGCGCCCGACACCACCGTGCTCGCGCACCCGTTCCACAGCGGCGCCGAGCTGCTGGCGCTCGCACACGCGCAGCGCTGCAGCATCGCCGAGCTGGTGCGCCGCAACGAGCACCATTGGCGCAGCGACGCCGAAATCGACGCCGGCCTGCTGAAGATCTGGGCCGTGATGCAGGCCTGCGTGGTGCGCGGCTGCGCGACCGACGGCGTGCTGCCCGGTGGCTTCAAGGTCAAGCGCCGCGCGGCCGACCTGCACCGCCAGCTCTGCGCGAACCCCGAAGCCGCGCTGCGTGATCCTTTGCAGGTGCTGGACTGGGTGAATCTCTACGCGCTCGCCGTCAACGAGGAGAACGCCGCCGGCGGCCGCGTCGTCACCGCGCCGACCAACGGCGCGGCCGGCATCGTGCCCGCGGTGCTGCACTACTACACCCGCTTCACGCCGGGTGCGAGCGACGCCGGCGTGATCGACTTCCTGCTCACCGCCGCGGCGATCGGCATGCTCTACAAGGAGAACGCGTCGATCTCGGGCGCCGAGGTCGGCTGCCAGGGCGAGGTCGGCGTCGCGTGCTCGATGGCCGCGGGCGCGCTGTGCGCGGTGCTCGGCGGCACGCCCGAGCAGGTCGAGAACGCCGCCGAGATCGGCATGGAGCACCACCTCGGCCTGACCTGCGATCCGGTCGGCGGGCTGGTGCAGATCCCGTGCATCGAACGCAACGCGATCGCGTCGGTGAAGGCGATCAACGCCGCGCGCATGGCGCTGCGCGGCGACGGCAGCCACTTCGTCAGCCTCGACAAGGTGATCAAGACGATGCGTGAGACCGGCGCCGACATGATGACGAAATACAAGGAAACGGCGCGCGGCGGGCTGGCGGTCAACATCGTCGAGTGCTGAGCTGCACGTTGCGGGGGCATCGGCCGGCCGCCGGCACTGGAACGTCTTATGCATGCTGCACCTGCACATTCACCCCGCCGCAGGAGGGCAATCCCCATGTTGGACAAGACGACGACGACCTTCTCCCACGTCAAGCCGGCCGACACCGCCTGGCGCTCCGACGGGCTGCGCGACTTCTTCCTCTACAAAGACCTGGGCGTGGCCGACGCCACGCACGGCGCGGTGATCGCGCATCTGGTAAAGGCCAACATGGCACCGGAAAAGGGCACCGGTTGGCACCGCCACGAGGCGGCGTTCCAGATTGTCTACATGACCAAGGGCTGGGCGAGGTTCATGTACGGCGACCAGGAGACGCTGGTCGAGGCCGGCGACTGCGTGCACCAGCGGCCCGGCATCGTGCACTATCTGTTCGACTACTCGCCCGACATGGAGTACCTCGAGATCGTCAGCCCGGCCGACTTCAAGTCGGTCGACATGCCGGCGCCGTGCGAGGTGCCGGCGCCGACGCCGTGGGCCTGATCAGAAATCCATGTCGAGCTCTTCGATGTCGGCCGGTTCGAGCTTCGCGGCGGCGATCCACTCCGTCATCTCCGGCATCGCCATGATGGTCTGGCAGTACAGGATGCACGGCTTGGTGAGCTTGACGTCGTAGGTCAGGAAGCGCGTGACGACCGGCGCGTACATCGCGTCGGCCATGCCGCGCTGCTTGCCGAACAGGAACGGCCCGCCGTAGGTGGCGAGGCATTCGGTCCAGATCTCGACGATGCGGTCGATGTCGGGCTGGGCGCCGGCCCAGACCTTGTGGCCGGGGAATTTGCCCTTCAGGTTCATCGGCAGCGAGGCGCGCAGGTTCGCGAAGCCCGAGTTCATCTCGCCGCTGACCGAGCGGCAGTGCGCGCGCGCGATGCGATCGGCCGGCATCAGCCCGGCGTCGGGCTTGATCTCGTTCAGGTACTGCGCAATCGCCAGCGTGTTCCAGACCTTCGCGCCCTCGTGCGTCAGGCACGGCACGCGGATCGACGGCGCCAGCAGCAGCAGTTCCTTGCGCGCGTCGGCGTCGTCGGGTGAGACCATCACCTCGGCGAACTCGAGCCCGGCGAAGCGGCACAGCAGCCAGCCGCGCAGCGACCACGACGAGTAGTTCTTGCTGCTCAGCGTCAGCGTCGCGGCCGGCGCGGCCTTCGGCTTGGCCTTGGCGGCGGGCTTGGCCGCGGCGCGGGGTTTGGACGATGTCGCAACGGGCATGGCGGGCCTTCGGCGCGGTGGTGGCAGCGGCGCTCCGTGCAAGGGATGTGCCACACTCGCGGCGAGGCTGGCGCACTAGTTGCTGCACCCGGCGGGGTCGACACGCGAAGAGGAACCGATGATGTACCAGGCCTACCAGGCGCAGGTCGATCTGATGTGGCCGATGCGCACCCTGGCGCGAACCACCGCGCCGCTGCTGCAGGGCAGCGCGTTCGGCTTCGCCGGCCGCACGCCGGCGCGCGAGATCGCGGCCGCGTGCCGGGTGTTCGAACTCGCGCAGGTCACGCACCAGCGCCCGCCGTGGCGGATCGACGACGTGCTGGTCAAGGGCGAGCGCGTCCCGGTCGTCGAGGAGGTGGTGGCGACCACGCCGTTTGCCACGCTGCTGCGCTTTCGCAAGCCCGGCGCGCCGGTGCAGCCGAAGGTGCTGGTGGTGGCGCCGATGAGCGGCCACTTCGCCACGCTGCTGCGCGACACCGTGCGCACCACGCTGCAGGACCACGACGTGCACGTCACCGACTGGCACAACGTGCGCGACGTGCCGCTCTCGGCCGGCCGCTTCGGGCTGGACGAATACACCCAGCACGTGATCGACTTCCTCGCCGCGATGGGCCCGGGCGCGAACGTGATCGCGGTGTGCCAGCCGTGCGTGGCCGCGCTCGCGGCGGTTGCGCTGATGTCGGAAGACCAGCACCCGGCCACGCCCGCGAGCCTGACGCTGATGGCCGGCCCGATCGACTGCCGGATCAGCCCGACCGAGGTCAACAAGCTCGCGACGACCCAGCCGATCGAATGGTTCGAGAAGAACCTGATCAGCCACGTGCCATGGCGCCACGGCGGCGGCGGGCGGCGGGTCTACCCGGGCTTCGTGCAGCTCTCGGCGTTCATCAGCATGAACCGGGATCGCCACGTCAACGCGTTCAAGGAGTATTACCGCCACATCGTCGACGACGAGTTCGAGAAGGCCGAGGTCACGCGCACCTTCTACGAGGAGTACATGGCGGTGGCCGATCTCTCGGCCGACTTCTACCTCGAGACGGTCGAGCGCGTGTTCCAGACCTACGACCTGCCGCGCGGCGAGTTGATGTTCCGCGACCGCAAGGTCAACCCGGCGGCGATCCGGCGCACCGCGCTGGTCACGATCGAGGGCGAGCGCGACGACATCTGCGCGATCGGCCAGACGCTCGCCGCGCAAGACCTGGCGTCGAGCCTGCGCCCGTACCTGCGCACGCACTACGTGCAGCCGAACGTCGGCCACTACGGCGTGTTCAGCGGCAAGCGCTGGCAGAACTCGATCTACCCGCTCGTCCGCGACGTCATCCACATCTCACAGTGAGCCGGGCGCGGGCCCAGAGGCCCGCGCGCCCTACTCCTTCGACGCCGGCATGTGCGACGGGATCGCGCCGCCGGCCGCCGGCGGCGTCGGCACCGGCGCGGGTTCCTCGCCATGCTCGTCGCCGTGCGAGCCGAAGCGGCGCTTGGCCCACACCGCGAGCTGATCGAGGTAGCTGTACAGCACCGGCACGACGATCAGCGTCAGCAGCGTCGAGGTCAGCACGCCGCCGATGATCGCGCGGCCCATCGGCGCCTGAATCTCGCCGCCGTCGTCGAGCGCGAGCGCCATCGGCAGCATGCCGAACACCATCGCCGCGGTCGTCATCATGATCGGGCGCATCCGCACCAGGCCGGCCTGCAGCAGCGACTCGGCGCAGTCCAGGCCGGTCTTGCGCGCATGGTTCGCGAAGTCGACCAACAGGATCGCGTTCTTCGTCACCAACCCCATCAACATCACCAGCCCGATCATCGAGAACAGGTTCAGCGTCGAGTGTGTCAGCAGCAGCGCCAGCATCACGCCGATCAGCGCGAGCGGCAGCGAGGCCATGATCGCGATCGGCTGCAGGAAGCTGCCGAACTGCGACGCGAGCACGATGTAGATGAAGATCACCGCCGCGCCGAGCGCGAGGATCACGCCCTGGAACGCCTCGGCCTGGTCCTTCGACTGGCCGCCGTTGTCGAAGCGGTAGCCCGGCGGCAGCTGCGTGGCGTCGATCAGCTTCTGCACTTCCTTGCCGACGTCGCCGCTCGGCCGGCCGGTGACGCCGGCGTAGATCGCCTGGCGGCGCTGCAGGTCTTGGCGCTTGATCACCTCGGGGTTGATCACCGGCACCACGTCGGCCACGCGCGCCAGCGCGATCGGCGTGCCGTCGGCCGCGAACGCGATCGGCAGCTCGTCGAGCTGCGAGATGTTCTCGCGCATCAGCTGCGGCAGGCGCAGCTCGACCTCGACCTGCTCGCCGTCGGGCGCCGTCCAGTAGGTCGCGACATCGCCGTTGACGAAGCTGCGCAGGCTCGCGGCGAGCTGCGTCGGCGTCAGCCCGAGTTCGCGCGCGGCGTCGGCCTTGATGCGCACGGCGTACGCCGGCAGGCCCGGCTTGACCGAGGTCTCGAGGTCGGTGATGCCGCGGATCTGCGCGATCTTGTCGCGCAGCTTCAGCACCTCGCGGTCGAGCACCTCCGGGTCGGGCCCGAGCAGCGAGACGAAGATCGGGCGCTGGCCGAGCGACACGTCGGCGCCGGGGATCGGCGCCAGGCCCTTTCGGATCGCCTCCTCGACCTGCTTCTGCGAGCGTTTGCGCTCGTGCGGCTTGACGAGCTGGATCGTCAGGTCGCCGAGGTTGCGCGAGCCGCTGCCGGTGTCGCCGACGCTGGTCGAGATCATCCGCACCTCGGGCATCGAGCGCACCACGTCCTCGACCTGGCGCATCTTCTCGCTGCCGCGCGCCAGGCTCGTGCCGACCGGCATGCGCACGTTCATGCGGATGTAGCTGTCGTCGGTCTGCGGGATGAACTCGGTGCCGACCAGCCCCGACAACATGATCGCGCCGACGAAGCTCGCGATGCCCGTCCACAGCACGACGCCGCGGCCGGTGATCGTGGCCCAGGCGGCGCGCCAGCGGCCGTCGATGCCGCGCTTCATCGTGGGCAGCCAGACGCGGAAGTGCCGGCCCGAGAATACCCAGTGGATCAGGCGCTCGTAGATCGTGTGCATCACGTCGAGCAGCCGGTCGGTGCCGCGCATCAGGTGGCCGATGACGGGCAGCTGGATCAGCTTGTTGGTCGGCGGGTCCTTCCAGATGCTCGACAGCATCGGGTCGAGCGTGAAGCTGACGAACAGGCTCACCAGCACCGCGACCGCGACCGTGACGCCGAACGGGAAGAAGAACTTGCCGATGATCCCCTTCATGAACGCGACCGGCACGAACACCGCGCAGATCGCGAACGTGGTCGCCATCACCGCGAGGCCGATCTCGTCGGTGCCTTCGCGCGCCGCGATCATGTGCGGCTTGCCCATGTGCACGTGGCGCACGATGTTCTCGCGCACCACGATCGCGTCGTCGATCAGCAAGCCGATGCACAGGCTCAGCGCCATCATCGTCATGAAGTTCAGCGTGAAGCCGAACGCGTAGATCGCGATGAACGACGAGATCACCGCGATCGGCAGCGTCAACCCGGTGATGATCGTGCTGCGCCAGCTGTGCAGGAACAGGAACACGATCGCGATCGTCAGCAGCGCACCCTCGATCAGCGTGCGCTTGACGCCGGTGAGCGAGTCTTTCACCCAGTCGCTGTCGGCGTGGACGAGGCGCAACTCGACACCCGGCGGCAGCGCCTTGCGCAGCTCCTCGGTCGCGGCCTTGATGCCCTCGCCGGTCTCGACGATGTTGGCGTCCTGCTGCTTGTAGACCATGAACGCGATCGACGGCACGCCGTCGACGCGCGCGATCGAGGTCGGCTCGCGCTCGCGCTCGACCAGCTCGCCGAGGTCGCCGAGCCGCACCACGAGGTTGCCGCGGTTCGCGATCACCAGATCGGCAAAGCCCTTGGCGTCGCGCACCCGGCCCTCGACGCGCACCAGCGCCTCTTCCTTGATGCCGCTGAGCAGCCCGACCGGCACGTCGGCGTTGACCTTCTGCAGCGCCGCCGACACGTCGGCCGGTGTCAGCCGATAGGCGCGCAGGCGCTGCGGGTCGAGGTCGATGCGCACCTGGCGCGTCGTCATGCCGCCGACATCGACGCGCGCGACGCCGGCGACGCGCTCGATGCGCTTGCGCACGGTCTGGTCGGCCAGCAGCGACAGCTCGCGCGCGCTGCGGTCGGGTGCGATCAGCGCGAGGTTGACGGTGGGCTGCGCGTTGTCGCCGTCGAAGCGCGAGATGTACGGCGCCTTCGCGTCACGCGGAAAGCCGGGCTGCAGCGCCGAGACCTTGTCGCGCACGTCCTGCACCGCGCGGCTCATGTCGGCGCTGAGCTGGAATTCGACCACCGTCTCGCTGCGCCCCTCGACGCTGTTCGAGCGGATCATCTTGACGCCGGCGATGCCGTTCAGGCCGAGCTCGATCGGGCGCGTCAGCTCGGTCTCGATCGCCGCGGGCGAGGCGCCCGGGTAGGCGACGCTGACGAACACGATCGGCGGCGAGATGTCGGGCAGCCGCTCGACGCGCAGCTGGCTGTACGAGAACAGGCCGAGCACGCACAGTGCGGCCATGATCATCGTCGCAAAGACGGGGTTGTTGATCGAGACGCGGGTGAACCACATGTCACGCCACCCGGATCACGACGACTTCGCCGACGCCGAGCTCGCGCTCGCGGCCGGCGTGCCCGAGGCGGCACCCTTGGCGACGATGCGCGCCGGCGCGCCTTCCTTCAGCGTGTCGAAGCGCGCGGCCAGCACCTGCGTGTCGGCGCTCAGGCCCTGGCGCACTTCGACGCGGCCCGAGACGGTGTCGCGCCGCCCGGTGATCACGATGCGGCGCACCAGCGCGCCCTTCTCGACCGTCCAGACGAAATCCTGCCCCGAGGCCTGGCCGACCGACGCGACCGGCACCGTCAGCCGCTGCGCCGCGTCGTCGAGCGAGACCACGGCGCTCGCGTACTGGCCGGCGCGGAACACCTCGTCCGGGTTCGGCAGCAGCACCACGACGCGGATGCCGCGCGTGCCCGCTTCGGCCATCGGCGCGATCCGGTCGATCCGGCCCTCGACCTTGGTGGCGGCGCCCTCGACCCGCACGTCCAGTTTCTGGCCCGGCCGCAGCATCGAGATCTGATGGGTGCCGACGACGCCGGCAAGTTCAAGCTCCTTCAGGTCGACGACCGTCATCAGCTCCTGCTCGGCGCTGACCTTCTCGCCCGGCACCACGTTGCGCCGGCCGACGACGCCGCTGATCGGCGCGACCAGCGCCGCCTCGCGGATGCCGAGCGCCGAGGTCGCCAGTTGCGCCTGCGCCGACTTCAGCGCCGCGCGCGCCGATTCGAGCGAGGCGCGCGAGCTTTCGAGCGCGTTGGTCGAGATGAACTTCTGGTTCGCCAGATCGATGTTCGACTGATGGATGCGCTCGGCCTCGGCCACCCGGGCCTGCGCCGAATCGACACCGGCGGAGCGCTCGGCGGCGCGGCTTTGCAGGTCAGACAGGTCGATCGTGCCGAGCGACTGCCCGGCCTTGACGCGGCTGCCCTCGGC
>DATMIN010000239.1:0-6227 GCA_035554275.1 Burkholderiaceae bacterium | reverse complement strand
CTGGGCTGGTCGGCGCGCGGCTTTCACCGCGTGCTGCGCTTCGCGCGCAGCATCGCCGACCTGGCCGGCGGCGGCGAGGTCGCGAGCCCGCACCTGGCCGAGGCGATCCAGTACCGGCGCGTGCTGCGCCCGGCTTGATCGGGTGCGCGCGGGCCGGGCTCAGCCGGCCTTCAGGAAGCCGAGGTCGCGGCTGAAGTTCTTCAGGTTCGGGAACACGCTGTCGAGCTGCGCATCGCTCGCGCCGAACCACTTGCCGAGCGTGCTGCCGATCGTGTCGACCGAGGTCGACGGCAAATAGGCATTGCTCGCGCTGTCGGCCAGCGTCATGCCGAACTGCGGGAAGCGGCCGAAGAGGTCGCCGCCGTTGACCGCGCCGCCCGAGACGAAGTGGCTGGCGCCCCAGCCGTGGTCGGTGCCGTCGCCGTTGCTCAGGCTATGTCAACGAGTCCCTCTCCTCTCGTCGGCCGCTGTATCGAAAATGCGGTATCGTGCGCACCCAGCGGCAGCGAGAGCCGCTTCGGCCACTGTGGACAACTCGCATCGAGTGACGAATCGACTGAATGGCTACTAAACGGCACCTCAACAATGCGCCGATTCGTGAGGCGCTGATTGATATCCGGTGCCAGCCTGCTGCGAGTCTCGACGCTGTTTCGCAATTCGCTGGTCGGCTCGTGAAACCGGGGTACCAAATCGCTGACCTCTGGGAGGCGACGATGGAAATGAAGCTGGAGCAAGGCCAACCTCCTCCTGCCCCCAGTCACACGGCGTCACTGATCGGCAAGCGAATCGACTTCGCTGATCGAAGGAATGTGGTTCAACTCAAAACGACGGGATGCACATACAGCAGGCTGGCACCCTATGAGACTTGGGAAGCCATGACGGACCACGCCTTTGAGGTCTGGGGAGACTTCGTGAAGGCCGTCCCGTTTGAAGCCGTCGAGCGCATCGCTGTCCGTTACATCAACTCGATCCAGCTGCCTCTGCCGATACTCGACTTCGCGACGTATCTGAACTGCCCACCTGTTATTCCTCAGGGACTCCCTCAGGAGGTCGGAGGATTCGTGAGTCGCATCTCATTCAGTCGGGAAGGGGATGTCGCGACGGTCACGCAAATGATTGAATCGGGAACCCCAGGTGGCGACTTCCTTAACATTCTGGTTGACATCGAGGTGGCGACAACGTGCAGCCATCGAGCCGCGGACGCAGACAGCATCCGAACTACCGCCAAGAGACTGAGGGAATTCAAGAACGACGTGTTCTTTGGCTTCTTGACTGATTCGGCACTTGAAAGGTACGCATGACATCACTTGCGTTGGCAAACTCTGGCTTCGCGCCGTTCTACCGATCCGCGGGAGTTAGTGCGGATGCAAGACGAGCCGAGACCGTCACGCGCAAGGTTTTGCACGACGTGAAGGTAGCTCCAGCCTCGGCTATGTCGTCGCTCCTCAGCGAGCTACTGACGCTGGCGCGAGAAGACGGCATTGATCCTGGTGCACTCGCGATGGCAATGGAGTTCGCGGTGACGCTGCCACCGGACGTTCGTTTGCCGGAGATGTCCATCGATCCTGACGGAGAGGTCGCCTTCGATTGGGGAAGTGAGCATGGCATCGTGTCGGTAAGCGTGGGCGCAACTGGGAGGATCGTCTATGCGGCGGAGTTGGGCGGACAACCAACTTCTGGGACTACGCAGCTTTCTGGTGAGGTGCCTGGGCCGCTTCGCGCGAGTCTGGCCGCCTTCCGGACGCAGCGATAGTCTGGAATCAAAGGAGGTTGTCGAACAAGCGCCGCCGCTCCCGGTAGTCCCGTCTCCCCCTGCCGTGCCTACTCGGCTGGCCCGATACGTCTACGAGAGCCGCAACTTCTTCAAAGAGACTCGGAAGCCAAAGCCCGGCGCGTTCTATCCGGAGTTCTTTCAGGAAAGATGGGAGACCTCGGTGTGTGGTCGAGATGGGGTCTCCGAGGAACGAATCTGGACTCTGGCCACGACGGCACGACCCGACAAGACGCTGCACGGCCGCTTCGACTTCGAGACCGCCATGGCAATCTCCGAAGGGTTGGCCTGCGAGCCGGCACCGATGGACAACTTTGAAGAGCATGCAGTGCTCATCGGCTGGCCTGATCCCGGCGAAACCAAGGAAGCGTGGAAGCTGCTCGCGGTGCGCCTGGGCAATCGTTGCAATCCCATGCTGGCGCCACCGGCCCCGCTGCTTAGCCCGACTGGACGTTGAAGCCAACTATGGCCGTCACTCAAGGACATCGTAGTCCTCGCTGCACGACAGGCGAGACCATCCTCGCCCTTGATCTGTACCCTCAGTGTTCAGGCTCAATGCCCGGCCCTACGGACCCCCGAAGTGATCGCTCTATCTCAGCAGAGCTTCTGGCGGTTCCGGTCGCCGCCGCACCCGGGCGAGATATCGCTCGCGCACCACGGCACGCTGTTCCTCGACGAGTGCGCCGCGCTCGAAGCTGCGCGAGCCGCTCGAGACCGGCCGCATCGTGATCTCACGCGCGGCGCGGCAGGCCGAGTTCCCGGCGCGTGCTGCGCCCGGCCTGAAGGCGGCGATCAGCCGGCCTTCAGGAAGCCGAGGTCGCGGCTGAAGTTCTTCAGGTTCGGGAACACGGTGTCGAGCTGCGCATCGCTCGCGCCGAACCACCTGCCGAGCGTGCTGCCGATCGTGTCGACCGAGGTCGACGGCAGGTAGGCGTTGCTCGCGCTGTCGGCCAGCGTCATGCCGAATTGGGGGAAGCGGCCGAAGATGTCGCCGCCGTTGACCGCGCCGCCCGAGACGAAGTGGCTCGCGCCCCAACCGTGGTCGGTGCCGTCGCCGTTGCTCGTCAGCGTGCGGCCGAAGTCGGAGGCCGTGAACAGCGTGACGTTGCCGCGCATGTCGCCGCTCGCCAGGCCCGCGAGCGCGCTGTCGAAGTAGCCGATCGCGTGCGACAGCCGCGCGAGCAGATCGGCCTGGCCCATGTTCTGGCCGTCGTGGGTGTCGAAGCCGCCCATCGAGACGAAGAACACCTGGCGCTTCGCGCCGAGCGCGCTGCGCGCGCCGATGATGCGCGCGACCGTCTGCAGCTGCTGCGCGAGGCCGTTGTTCGCGAGGTTGTTGGTCGACGGCTGGACGTACTGCGTCGGCGCCGTCACGGTCGAGGCGTTGTACGCGGTCTGGAACGTGGCCTGCGCATCGACCGAGCGCTTGACGATCGTGCCGTACTCGTTCGCGAACAGGTGCGCGTTGCTCGCGGTGACGATGCCCTTCAGCGTGGCCGCGGCGCTGCTCGAGCCGAACAGGCTGCCTGACAAGCCGCCGATCGCCGTCGCGCCGCCGTTGCTCACCTGGTACTGGAACACGGTGTCGCCGGCCGAGAACACCGCGTTGCCCGAGACCGAGATGCTGGTGAACACGGTGTTGGTGTTGCTGCTCGCGACCAGGTCGCCGAGGTGGCCGCCCCAGCCGACCTTCACGCCCTCGGGGCCGAGCGCCTGCCAGGTCGACTGCTGGTCGTTGTGCGAGCCGAGTGCCTTCGGCCGCGGCAGCACGCCCGCGGTGTAGTCGGCGCGCGTCAGCGGCACGACGAGCGGGCCGGCGTTGGCGAGGATCGCGAGCCGCCCGGCGCCGAACAGCGTCGCGACCTCGGGCATGCTCGGGTGCAGCGCGTAGGTGAACGGGCTGTTCTCGGCCGAGCCGGCGAGGCCCGCGGTGAACTTCGGCACGATCGCGCGCACCCCGCCGAGGCGGTCCGGCGAGGCCAGCGGCGCGGTCGCGACGACCGGCGTGCCCGGCGCCTTCAGCGCGATCGATTCGGGCGCGACCGAGCGCAGCCGCGTGTACTCGGCGAACGAGGCCGTGTCGGTGCGCAGCACCATGTGCGACGAGTCGTTGCCGCCGTACAGGAACAGGCAGACGATCGCCTTGTAGTCGGCGGTCTGCGCGACCGCCGTGTTCAGGCTCGCGAGGTTGAGCGCGAACGGCACCGCGGCCGGGCCGACGGCACCCGAGACGACCGAGGCGGTGCGCAGGAAGCGCCGGCGCGAGGCGTCGAGGCGGGAGGTCTTGAGCAGCATGGGAGTCGTCCTCGTCACTTCTGGATCAGGTAGTCGGGCGAGGCCAGCGACATGAACACCGCGAGGTAGACGCGGTCGCGCTTGGCGCTGTCGATCGTCGCCTGGTTGGTCGGCGTCTGCGAGCTGTCGGGCGCGCTCGCGCCGGCCGGCGTCGGGTACACCGGCGCCGGGATCGTGCGGCTCGTCACCGCGGCCACGAGCTGCGCGCGCAGCGCGTCGGACAGCGCGCCGCCGAACAGCAGCAGGTTCATGCGCTCGACCAGCTGATCGGGCTTGTCGGCCAGCGCGAGTTCGGCGCTGTAGCTCTGCTGGATGTCGCGGTTGGTGTCGACCGTGACCCAGCTGCGCATGTAGTTCATGTAGCCGGCGACCGACACGTCGTGGACGATCTGCAGCTCGGGCGCGACCAGCCCCGCGTCGGCGATCGCCTTGCTCGACGGCACGTAGCCGGGCCGGTAGAAGTTGAACACCGTCGGCGAGGTCATCACCGTCTGGTTCAGGCGCGTCGCCGGATCGTCGGTGTTGCCGATGCCGCTGAAGCGGCCGGTCTTCGAGACCGCGTTGAACGCGCGCAGGAAGTGCGCCAGGCGGATCACCGGCTCGCGCACCTTGCCGTAGCTCGTCGAGGTGCTCGTGGTGCGCGCCTCGGCGTCGAGCAGGATCGCCTTCCACACCGCCTTCATGTCGCCGCGCTTGCCGCTGCCGTTGTCGTTGAACGCCGCGGCGACGCGGCCCACGTACTGCGGGCTCGGGTTGCTGGTGACGAGGCGCTGGATCAGCTGCTTGCCGATGAACGGGCCGACATTCGGGTGATTGAACAGCGTGTCGAGCGCGATCTTCAGGTCGCCCTTGGTGTCGGCGGTGGTCAGCGTCTGGGCCGGAATCGTCACGCCGAGAAAGGCCTTCGCGCTGATCGAGTGGAAGTCGGTGTTCGCAGCGAAGCGGTTGTAGTCCTGCATCGGGCGCCAGTCGCGCTCGAGGTCGGCGTTGCCGCCGAAGAAGCGCGTGCTGGTGCGCATCGTGGTGTCGGTGCCGGCGTACCAGCTCCAGCCGGTGAACACCTGCGACAGGCCCGACAGGTCGGCGCTCGTGTACGCCGTGGCGGCCTTGCCGTCGCTGCCCGTCATGACGGTGCCGTCGGCATTGAGCTGGTACTGGCCGATCGTGAACAGCTGCGTGATCTCGCGCGCGAAGTTCAGATCGGGCACGCGGCCGGTCTCGGGGTTCTCCTTCTGGTTCTTCAGGTGCGACAGGTACACGCCCATCATCGGGTGCAGCGCCACCGCCTCGAGCAGGTCGCGGAAGTTGCCGAACGCGTTCTCGCCCAGCATGTCGTAGTACGACGCCACGCCGCGCGGCTGGTTGCGCAGCGTGTCGTTGGCGAACGAGATCACGAAGACCTGCGACAGCGCGAACGCGGCGCGCTGGCGCAGCTGGTCGTCGCCGGCGATCGCCTGGGCCCAGTACGAGTCGTAGAAGTTGGTCGGGCCGATGCTGCCGCCGCTGGCCGAGAGGTCGGCCGCGGCCTGGTTCAGCGTCAGGCGGTGGTAGGTCTGCGGCTTGGCGAACTGCTCGTCGATCCATGCCGCGTAGCTCATCGACGCCAGCCGCGTGATCTCGGCGCCCGTCGGCCCGTAGCTCGCCTGCACGAGGAAACGCGACGCCGCCAGCGGCGCGTTGCTCGGGCCGGCCGCGGCCGGGCTCGCGGTCGGACTGGTGTCGTCGCTGCTGCCGCCACCGCCGCCGCACGCGGCCAGCGCGACCAGCAGCGCGGCCGCGGCCGCGCGGACGGTGAAGCGAACAGGCATGGCCGCCCGTGATTCGGACGCTCGCTTTGTCTGCACTGGAATCCCCCGTTGTCGTTGACCCGCACTCTCGTCGTCGCGGATCGAACGCAGCACGCGTGCCGGCACGCAAAGCGCCGTGGCACGTCAGGGTCGGGAGTTCAGGCGTGACGGAGTTGGCATGCGGCCGCGAGACGGCCGCGCGCGCGACGACGCTTCGCGGACATGTTGCGAAGGAATGCTTCGTGCCGTAAGTAAACGCAACCCGCCTCGCGCACTGGCACGGCGCACGTTGTCAGGCAGGTTCAAAGCAGTGGGGCGAGCGCGCGCCGCGCCTGCGCGTCGTCGAGCGCGTTGCGGCGGGCCCAGTCGGCGAG
>DATMIN010000238.1:0-2571 GCA_035554275.1 Burkholderiaceae bacterium | reverse complement strand
CTCGAGCGCCTGCGCCACGACGACCCGCGCCTGGAGAACCTGCAGGCCAGCTACACGATGGTCGACGAGCAGGAAGAGGAAGTCGGCATCACACGGCGCGAGAAGACCAAGGCGAAGCAGGAGCCGGTGATCAAGGGGATCCTGCCCGAGACGCCGGCACCGGTGCCGGTGCCGAAGCCCGAGCCGATCGTGGTCGCGGCGCCGGTGGCGCCGATGCCCGCGCCGATGGCAGCCGCGGCACCCGCGGGCGGCGGCTTCTTCGCGTGGGTCAAGAAGGTGTTCGGCGGCGAGGCACCGCCGCCCGCCGTACCGGCGCCTGCGCCGGCCGCAGCCATGCCCGCCAAGTCGGCCGAGGCCCGCGAAGGGCGTGGTGAGCGCGGTGGCCGCGGCGAACGCGGCGGCAATCGCGGTGGTCGTGACGGCCGCGATGGCAAGCGCGGCGAAGGCCGTGGCGATCGCAACGGCGAAGCGCGCGGCGAAGGCCGGGGTGAGGGCCGCAGCGAGCGCAGCGGCGAAGCCCGCGGCGAGAACCGTGGCGAGCGCAGCGGCGAGCCGCGTGGCGAGAACCGCGGCGAAGGCCGTGGCCGGCGCCCCGAGCGCAGCGGTGAGCGGCCGGTGGGTGAGGACGGCGCGCGCGCCGAAGGCGCCACCACCGACACGAACCGCAGCGACGAGCGCGCACCACGTGCCGATCGCGGCGAGCGCGGTGACCGTGGCGAGCGCGGCGGTGAAGGCCGCCGCGGCCCGCGCCCCGAGCGTGAACCGCGCCGCCCGAGCGCGCTGCCCACTGACGGCGCGCCGAGCGACGCGCCGGTCGCGCGCGCCGAGTCGTTCGTCGACACGCTGCCCGGCGCCGAGGCGGCGCCCGAGGCGGGTGCCGACGCATCGGCCGAGCGTCAGGGCGGCCGCCGCCGCAACCGCCGCGGCGGGCGCGGACGCGACCGTGACGACGGCGCCGTCGCCTCGAGCGAGAGCGGTCAAGAGCTGGCCACGCCGGAGAACGCCGAGCTGCCGGTCGCAGCACGTGCCGACGAGCCCGCGGCCAACACCGACGCGCCGCTCGACGCACCGCGCGCCGAGTGGGGCGAGCCGGGCGAAGGGCGTCGTCGTGGCCGCGGTCGCGATCGCAACCGCCGCGAGCGCGGCGACGAATCGCCCGCGCCGGCCGACGCCAGCGTCGCGGTCGCCGAGGGCGCACCCGACGCGGTGATCCAGTCGAGCCCGCTCGCGAGCGAGGCGTTCGTCGAGGCCGAGACGGCGCTCTCCGCGGCGATGCCGCCGCCGGTGCGGTACGAGGCGGCGCCGGTCAGCGCACCGATCATGGCGCCTGTCGCAGAACCGGTGGTGCGCGCGCCGATGGCGGCGACACCGATGGCCGCGGCGCCTGCCGCCGCGCCCGTCGCGGCGCCGGTGCCGTCCTTCGACCTGCCGATCGATTCGTTGCAGGCGGTGGCCGAGTCGGCCGGGCTGGAGTGGGTCAACTCCGATGCGCAGAAGATCGAGGCGGTGCGCGCCGCGATGGCGGCCGAGCCGCCGCCGGCGCACGTGCCGCGCGAGCGCAAGCCGGTGGTGTCGATCGACAACGCGCCGCTGGTGCTGGTCGAGACGCGCAAGGACCTGTCGCAGGTCCGCCTGCCGTTCGAGACCTCGGGCGACGCGCCGCACGCGCCGACCTGATCACGCTCGACCCCCGTCGACGCCGCCGCGGCTCACGCCCGGCGGCGTTTTTCGTTGGGGTGCCTCAGGGCAGGCGCTCGAGCGCGTGCTGGTACGCCGGCAGGTGCATCAGCTCGTCCCAGGTGAACGGCGCGGTCTGCGGCAGCAGGTCGAGGCGGCGCACATCGGCATCGGGGTCGGCCTGCCAGCGGCCTTCGGATTGCGCGGCGAGCAGGCCGTCGAGCAGCTCGTCGACGCTGCGGTTGCCGGGCGCCGACTGGTTGCACAGCAGCACCATGTCGCAGCCGGCGTTGAGCGCGACGGTCGCGGCCTCGGTGACGCTGACCTCGACGCCGGCGATGCGGCGCGCGCCGGCCATGCTGAGGTCGTCGCTGAAGATCGCGCCGCCGAAGCCGAGCTGCAGGCGCAGGATGTCTTTCAGCCAGCGCGCCGAGAAGCCGGCCGGCAGCGCATCGACCTTCGGGTAGATCACGTGCGCCGGCATCACGCTGGCGAGCGCGCCGCCGAGCCACTCGTACGGCTTCGCGTCGTCGGCAAGGATCGCCTTCAGCGTCCGCCGGTCGACCGGGATGTCGACATGGCTGTCGGCCGCGACGAAACCGTGCCCGGGGAAGTGCTTGCCGCAACCGTGCATGCCGGCGAGCAGCAGCCCGTGCATCAGGCTCTTCGCGAGCAGCGCGACGACGCGCGGGTCGCGGTGGAACGCGCGGTCGCCGATCACGCCGCTCGCACCAAAGTCGAGGTCGAGCACCGGCGTGAAGCTGAGGTCGACGCCGCACGCGCGCAGCTCGGCGCCGAGCACGTGGCCGCACGCGGTGGCGGCCTCGGTCGCGGCCATCGCGCCGCCGCCGGGGCCCCGCTTGCCGTCGTTCATCCACAGCTCGCCGAGCACGC
>DATMIN010000237.1:0-3125 GCA_035554275.1 Burkholderiaceae bacterium | reverse complement strand
CGCTGCTGCCGCCACCGTAGCCGCCGCCACCGCCGGAGCGGCCTCCGCCGCCACCACCGTAGCCGCCACCACCGCCGCCGCCGAAGCCGCCACCGCCGCCGCCGGAGCGGCCACCGCCGCCGCCGAAGCCGCCCGGACGCTCTTCGCGCGGGCGGGCCTCGTTGACGACGATCGCACGGCCGTCGAGGGCCTGACCGTTCATGCCGTTGATGGCCGATTGCGCCTCGGCATCCGAGCCCATCTCGACGAAGCCGAAGCCCTTCGAGCGGCCGGTGTCGCGGTCCATCATGACCTTGGCGGAAGAGACGCTGCCGTACTGGGCGAACGCCTGTTGCAGATCGTCGTCGCGAATGCTGTACGAAAGATTACCGACGTAGAGTTTGTTGCCCATGGGTGAGCCCCTTTCCATTTCCTGAAGACCATGCGGAGCTCGTACCCATCGTGAACCATTCAAGCGAAGGCGCTGCTTCCAGACACAGGTTTGTGAATATAAGTGAATTGCACGAAACTGCGCACAAGGCGCCGAAGCAAAGTGTTGTTTTCGGGCCAGCCGCCGCGGCGGCATCCGCTTTCGAGAGGAGCCGGGCCGCTTGCCGCGCCCCGCCTATGATCCGCGCCAGCCCGCCCGCCGCCGCCCACCGCCCCTGACTGCCCCCGCCACGATGCCCGAGCGCGATCCCCTGAGCGCCCTGAGCCAGGTGCTGCGCAGCGTCGACGCGGTGCGCAACCTGCGCGCGCTGTACGTGCTGCTCGCGACCTTCTCGGTCGCCGGCCTGCTGCTCGCGATGGCCGAGACCTCGCTCGGCCGCGACAGCGCGGGCTGGGGCGGGTTCGAGGCCGCCGCCGCGCTGTTCGTCGCGTTCTACGGCGGCAACACCGCCGGCATCCTGGTGATGGACGACGCCCGCGGCGGCCCGGTGCGCGACGTGGCCCAGGCGCTGCGCGCCGCACTCACGACCGCGCACCGCCTGCTGCTCGCGCTTGCGGTCGTAGCCGCCGGCTGCGCCGCGGTCGGCGTGCTGCTGCTCGGGCTGCTGTGGGTGAGCCGCGGAGCGATCAGCGGCGGCTGGCTCGGGCCGGTGCTGTTCGGCATCGCGCTGCCGGTCGGCGTGGTGGTGGTCGGCGGCATCGTGCTCGCGCTGGTCGGCGTCGTGGTGCCGCTGGCGGCGCCGGCGGTGTGGGCCGGCGCCGACGTGCGCACGCTGCTCGGCACGCTGGCGCGCACCGTGCGGCATCGGCTGCTCACCGTGCTGCTGCTGATGGCGGCGGTCAGCCTGCTCAGCGCCGGCGTCGGTGCGGTCGCGAGCATGGTCGTGATGGTCGGCGGGCGGGTCGTTGCCGAGCTCGGGGTGCGCGTCGTCGGCATCGAGGTGCCGGCCAAGCAGCTGATGGCCGGGCTGTTCGGCTACGGCCTGCGCAGCCTCGCCGCGGCGGGCGCGCCGGCCGGCGCCACCGGCCACGCCGGCGCGGCGCTGGTCGGCGGCGGCGTGGTGTTCGCGCTCGCGCTGCTGCTGCCCGGGCTCGTCTACCTGCGCGGCACCTGCGCGGTCTACCTCGCGATGGCCGACGAGCCGCCGCCGTCGCATTGAACGCGCCGATGGCGCCGCGCATCGCCAGCCTCGTGCCGAGCCTGACCGAGCTCATCGTCGAGCTCGGCCTGGGCCACTGCCTCGTCGCGCGCACCGGCTTCTGCATCCACCCGGCCGCGGCGCTGCGCGATGTGCCGAAGATCGGCGGCACGAAAGACGTGAATCTCGCGAAGCTGCAAGCGCTCGCGCCGACCCACGTGCTCGTCAACACCGACGAGAACCGGCGCGAGACCGCCGACGCGATCCGCGCCTGGCCGCACGCGCCGACGCTCGTCGTCACGCAGCCGAACGCGCCCGAAGACAACCTCGCGCTCGTCGACCAGCTGGTCGAGCACTTCGGCGCCGAGCCCGGCGTCGCCGCGCGCGCCGCGGCGCTGAAGCAAGCGCTCGAACGCGAACTCGCGCTGACCCGGCCCGACGGCCGCCCGGTCGAGAACGTGCTGTACCTGATCTGGCGCGAACCGTGGATGACCGTCGCGCGCGACACCTACCTGTCGCGCATGCTCGCGCGTATCGGCTGGCACACGCTGCCCGCCGTCGACGGCGGCGCGTTGGGCGCGGCACGCTATCCGGCGCTGCGCGGCGACGAGCCGTGGCTGCGCGACGTGCAGCGCGTGCTGCTCAGCTCCGAGCCCTATCGCTTCACCAGCGCGCACCTCGCCGAGGCGCGGCGCCTGTGCCCCGGCGCGCAGGCGCGGCTCGTCGACGGCGAACTGCTCAGCTGGTACGGCCCGCGCGCCGTCGCCGGGCTGCGCTACCTGCGCGAGATTGCCGCGGGCGCGCCGGGCTGAGACGCGACAATTCCGCGTCATGGACATCTACAAGCCGCTGATCGCGCTGCTCGCGATCGTCAACCCGATCGGCGTGGTGCCCTTCTTCATCCACTTCACGCAGGGCTTCAGCGCCGAGCAGCGGCGCCGCACCACGCAGGTCGCGGCAATCGCGGCGTTCGTCGTGATCGCGGTCAGCGCGCTCGCGGGCCTGCGCATCATCGAATTCTTCGGCATCTCGCTCGCGTCGTTCCAGGTCGGCGGCGGGCTGCTGCTGCTGATGTCGTCGATCCAGATGCTGAACGCGCAGCCGGCCGAATCGCGCCGCGACGATCTGCACGAGGGCAGCGACAAGGCCGACGCCGGCGCGAGCATCGCGATCGTGCCGCTGACGATCCCGCTGCTCACCGGCCCGGCGACGATCTCGACGATGATCATCTATGCCGACAAGACCCGGCACTGGTGGGAGCTCGCCGTGCTGGTCGGCTACGGCGTCGTGATCGGCCTGGCGGTGTGGGTCGCCTTCAGCCTGTCGGGCCGGATCGCGAAGGCGCTCGGCCAGACCGGGATCAACGTGATGACGCGGCTGATGGGCCTGCTGCTCGCCGCGCTCGCGATCGAGGTGATGTCCGACGGCCTGACGAAACTCTTCCCCGGCCTGGCCGGCGCGCACTGAGACGCTTGAAGATGCGACGATGAGCGACCCGGTCTACGACTACATCGTCTGCGGCGGCGGCACCGCCGGCTGCCTGCTTGCGAATCGCCT
>DATMIN010000236.1:0-3468 GCA_035554275.1 Burkholderiaceae bacterium | reverse complement strand
CGCGCGACCGGCGAAACCGCTGCCGCCGCGCGCGCGCCGGCCCGACGCGCCCGCCACCCGCTCCGGCGAGACCACGCTGAGCCCCGAGCGCGCGACGCTCGGCCGCTACCACCTCGAGCGCGAGATCGGGCGCGGCTCGATGGGCGCGGTCTACCTCGGCCGCGACGTGCGCGCCGACCGGCCGGTCGCGCTGAAGACGATGGCGCTCGGCCGCGAGTTCGAGGGCGCCGAGCTCGCCGAGGCGCGCGCGCGCTTCTTCCGCGAGGCCGAGATGGCCGGGCGGCTGCGCCATCCCGACATCGTCACGATCTTCGACGCCGGCGAAGACCAGGGCCTGGCGTTCATCGCGATGGAGTACATCGACGGCCAGGACCTGCTGCGCCACGCGCAGCCCGCGCGGCTGCTGCCGGTGCCGCACGTGCTGCGCATCGTCGCGCGCGTGGCGCGCGCGCTCGCCTATGCGCACACGCAGGGCATCGTGCATCGCGACGTCAAGCCGGCCAACGTGATGGTCGATCTGGCGCGCGATGTCGTGAAGGTCACCGACTTCGGCATTGCCCGCATCACCGACGACTGCCGCACCCGAACCGGCCTGGTGCTGGGCACGCCGTCGTTCATGTCGCCCGAGCAGATGGCCGGGCGGCACCTCGACGGCCGCACCGACATCTACTCGCTTGGCGTGATGCTGTTCCAGCTGCTCGCCGGCGCGCTGCCGCACCGCTCGCACAACATGGCCGAGCTGATGCGCAGCATCGTCAACGACACCGCGCCCGACGTGCGCACGCTGCGCCCCGAGCTGCCCGAGATGCTCGCCAACGTGGTCGCGCTGGCGCTCGAACGGCGCGTCGAGCTGCGCTACGCCGATGGCGTGCAGTTCGCCTGCGACCTCGACGACGTGCTGCGCCTGATCGAGCCGCAGGCCGCGCCGGCGCTCGCGCGCGCGGTGTCGGGCGAGAGCGCCACAGCGACCGGATACGAGGCCACGGCCAGGTTCCCGCCCGGCGATCCGAGGCACAATGCCGGGCACTGATCAGAGTCCTCATGCCCGCACACGCCCCGTCCATGACACTCGAGTTCTTCAGCGCCACCGACACCGGCCGGGCGCGCAACAACAACGAGGATTCGGTCGCGCTGGACGATGCGACATCGCTGGTGGTGCTGGCCGACGGCATGGGCGGCTACAACGCCGGCGAGGTGGCCAGCAGCATGGCGACCTCGTTCATCAAGTCGGAGCTCGGGCGCTGGCTCGCCGAGGCCAGCTACACCGCGACCGATTCCGACGTGCGCCGCGCGATGGACATCTGCGTCGACAACGCCAACCGCGCGATCTTCAACGCCGCCAACTCGAACCCGCAGTACGCCGGCATGGGCACGACGCTGGTGGTCGGCGTGTTTCGCGACGCGCGGCTGCTGGTCGGCCACGTCGGCGATTCGCGCGGCTACCGCCTGCGCGCATCGCGCCTGACGCAGATCACGCACGACCACTCGCTGCTGCAGGAGCAGATCGACTCGGGCCTGATCACGGCCGAGCAGGCGGCGTTCTCGGCCAACAAGAATCTGGTGACGCGCGCGGTCGGCGTCGAAGACACGGTGCTGCTCGAAACGCACCTGCACGACGTGATGCCCGGCGACACCTACCTGCTATGCTCGGACGGCCTGTCCGACATGCTCGACGACGAGAGCATCGCGCAGCTGCTGATGGGCGCCGAAACGTTGCCGGAAGCGGCCGCGGCGCTGATCGACGCGGCCAACGATGCCGGCGGCAAGGATAATATTTCGGTCGTCCTGGCACGCGTTCGCGGCCCGGCCGGCCCGGCGCGATCGTGGTGGCCGTTCCGTCGCTGACCGGCTGAAACGCAGCCGCAGCCTACCCGCAGGTTCGAGCATTCGAGAGGGTCTAACAGCATGGGCAAACTGGTCGTATCGCTCGACGGTGTGGTGATCAAGGAAGTCCAGATCACCAAGGACAAGACGACCCTCGGCCGGCGCCCCTACAACGACATCGTGATCGACAACCTCGCCGTCAGCGGCGAGCACGCGGTGCTGCAGATGGTCGGCGCCGACGTGTTCATCGAAGACCTGAACAGCACCAACGGCACCTACATCAACGGCAAGGCCGTGAAGAAGCAGCTGCTGGCGCACAACGACACGGTCGAGATCGGCAAGTACAAGATCAAGTTCGTCGTCGACGACGGCACCGACTACGAGAAGACGATGATCATGAAGCCGGGCACGCGCCCGCCCGGCGCCCAGCCCTCGGGCTTCGGCAATTCGGGCTTCGGCTCGCTCGGCGCCTCGACGATCCCGGCCACGATCCGCGTGCTCAACGGCGCGGCCGCCGGGCGCGAGGTGGCGCTCACCAAGGTCGTCACCACGGTGGGCAAGCCGGGCGTGCAGGTCGCCTCGATCACCAAGCGGCCGGGCGGCTACGTGCTCGCGCACGTCGAGGGCGCGTCGCAGCCGGTGGTCAACGGCAACGCCGTGGTCGGCGAGACGGTGCACCTGAAGAACGGCGACGTGATCGAGCTCGCCGGCACGCAGATGCAGTTCGTCCAGGCGTAGCGCGGTCGGGCCGCCGGCGCACGACGGCCCCCGCGCGGCGATGAGTTCGCGCTCGGCCCTGTGGCGCGCGCTGCGCTGGCTGGCGCTGTTGGCGGTGCTGGCCGCCGCGCTCGGCCATGCCACCGGGCTGCGGCCACTGCGCTTCGTCACCGAGCTCGACCTCGCGATCGGCGACGCGCGGCTGCGCACCTTCATGCCGCGCACCCTCGACCCGCGCATCGTGATCGTCGACATCGACGAGAAGAGCCTGGCCGAGATCGGCCGCTGGCCGTGGGGCCGCGACCGGCTCGCCGCGCTCACCGACGAGCTGTTCGTGCGCCAACGCGCCGCGGTCGTCGGCTTCGACATCGTCTTCGCCGAGCCCGACGCCAGCTCCGGCCTGCCCACGCTCGAGCGGCTCGCCGCGGCCGCGCCGCCGATCGCCGCCGCGCTCGCGCCGCTGCGCGCCGAGCTCGACCACGACGCGCGCTTCGCCGCCGCGCTGGCCGGCCGGCGCGCGGTGCTCGGCTTTTACCTGACGAACGCCGACCCCGGCCGACGCATCGGCGAGCTGCCGGCGCCGGTGTTCGACGCGGCCGCGCTGCAGGGCCGCGCCATCGCGTTCCCGCGCTGGAACAGCTACGCCGCCAACATCGCGGTGCTGGCGCGCGCCGCGCCGCGCGCCGGCTTCTTCAACAACGTGCCCGATCACGACGGCCTGGTGCGCGCCGTGCCGCTCGTCGCCGAAGTCGACGGGCGCCACCACGAGGCGCTCGCGCTGGCGATGTACCGCGCCTTCACCGGCGGCCCGGCGCTGCGCCCGCTGTTCGGCGGCCCGCGCACGCTCGCCGGCGTGGCGCTCGAGCAGGCGACGCCGCAGGGCGGCGTCGAGCGTCAGGCGATCGCGGTCGACGGCCGCGTCCAGGC
>DATMIN010000235.1:0-10350 GCA_035554275.1 Burkholderiaceae bacterium | reverse complement strand
GAGGCGATCGCTTTCGGCAAGCGCGCCGGCCTCGACATGAAGGCGGTGCTCGACGTCATCGGCAAGGGCGCGGCGCAGAGCTGGCAGATGGACAACCGCGGCCCGACCATGATCCAGGGCAAGTTCGACTTCGGCTTCGCCGTCGACTGGATGCGTAAAGACCTGGGCATCGCCCTCGAGGAGGCGCGCCGCAACGGCGCGCGCCTGCCGGTGACGGCGCTCGTCGACCAGTTCTACGCCGACATCCAGGCCCAGGGCGGGAACCGGCTCGACACCTCGAGCCTCGTGCGCCGGCTGCGCTGACGCGGCCGGGCGCCGTCGACCAGGCCGCTCAGGGCTTCGGCGGCGCCTGCGGCGGGGTCTTGGTCTGCAGGTCGTTCAGCTCGGCCTCGGTGACGATCTCGAACACCTTCACGACCTTCGCGACGCCGCTGACGCCGCGCGCGATGTCGGACGCGCGGTTCGCCTCGCGCTCGGTCACGCGGCCCATCAGGTAGACGATGTTGCGCTCGGTGATGACCTTGAACGCGTTCGCCTGCAGGTCCTTCGCGTCGACCAGGCTGGCCTTGACCTTGCCGGTGAGGAAGGTGTCGTTCGACTTGTTGCCGAACGACGAGGCCGGGCCGACCGAGAGCTCGTTGACGATCGAGCGCACGCTCTCGACGCTGCCCATCGTGCGCTCGACCGCGGCCTTGTCGGCCTCGTTCGTGACGCTGCCGGTGATCAGCACGATGCGGTTGTAGCTGGTCACGCTGACGCTGCCACGGTCGCCGATCGTCTCGTTGACGCGCTTCAGGCCGCGCAGCTCGATCGCCTGGTCGTCGACCTGCGCGCCCGACGAGCGGCGGTCGATCGCGACCATCGAGCCGCCGACGACGGCGCCGCCGAGCAGCAGCGGCGCGCAGGCGCTCAGTGCGGAGGCGGCGACGAGCACGCCGAGCAGCGCCGCGAGGCGCGCGGAAGGGGTCTTCAGACTCATGTGTTTTCCTGTTCGCCGAGCAGTTGCAGGTCGACCGCGTCGCACAGGCAGTGCACCACCAGCAGGTGCACCTCCTGGATGCGGGCGGTGCGCTCGTGCGGGACGCAGATCAGAACATCCGTTTCGGTCAGCAGCGAGCGGATCTTGCCGCCCTTGTGGCCGGTCATCGCGATCACCACCATCTCTTTCGCGCGCGCGGCTTCGATCGCCGCGATCACGTTGCTCGAATTGCCGCTGGTGCTGATCGCCAGCAGCACGTCGCCGGGCGCGCCGAGCGCCTGCACCTGCTTGCTGTAGATCTGGTTGAAGTCGTAGTCGTTGCCGATCGCGGTCAGGATCGAGCTGTCGGTGGTCAGCGCGATCGCGGCCAACCCCGGACGCTCGCGCTCGAAGCGGCCGACGAACTCGGCCGCGAAGTGCTGGGCGTCGGCGGCCGAGCCGCCGTTGCCGCAGGCCAGCACCTTGCCGCCCGCGGTGATGCAGCCCACCAGCGCGCTGACGGCACTGGCGATCGGCTTGGCCAGTACCTCGGCCGCGGCGTACTTCAGATCGGCGCTGTCGAAGAACTGCTGTTGGATGCGTTGCTCGAGCATGGTCATGGATGATAAGACACCGATGCACCACATCGGTTCCATGCGCGACCGGTGCACGGACTTCGTGAATAGGCCGCGTTCAGGCGCGATCGGAGCGCCTCCCGGCCGAATTCGGGGTTCACCTGGCGTCACGGGCACCGATAAGTCCATTGGCGCCATTGCGCCGGTCTCCTCGAGGGAAGTCACGGTGAACAATCTGAAAGTCTCTACGCGCCTGATCATGCTGATCGGCGTCCTGTCCATGCTGCTCGTCGCGATCGGCGGCCTGGGCCTGTTCGGCATCAGCCAGTCCAACGACGCGCTGAAATCGGTCTACGAGGACCGCACGGTACCCGCGGCGCGGCTGGGGGAGATCCGGGCATTGCAGCTGGACAACCGCTTGGCCGTCAACATCGCACTCGTCACCCCGACTCCGGAGAACATCGCGCAGCGCGCCGCGCATGTCGAGACCAACATCGCGGCGATCAGCAAGGCCTGGGAAGCCTATATGGCCACCAAGCTGACGGCCGAGGAAGAGAAACTCGCCAAGGCCACCGCCGAGGCGCGCAAGAAGTTGGTCGAGGATGGGCTGCGGCCCACGCTGGCCGCGTTGCGCGCCAACGACCTGAAAGAGGCGCAGCGACTCGTGGCCGAGAAGGTCCGTTCGCTGGCCGATCCGGCGGCGCAGGGCCTTGACGCACTGATCAAGTTGCAGGTCGACGAGGCGAAGAATGACTTCACCGAAGCGTCGGCGCGCTATGCCACGATCCGCATCGTCTCGATTGCGGCCGTCGCGGGCGGCCTGCTGTTTGCGGGCCTGTTCGGCTTCGTGCTGGTGCGCTCGATCGGCCGCCAGCTCGGCGCCGAGCCGGGCGAAGCCGCCGATCTGGCACGCAGCGTTGCCGCTGGCGACCTCAGCGTGCGCATCGACCTGCGGCAGGGCGACAGCACCAGCCTGATGGCGCAGCTCCAGGGGATGCAGACCAGCCTGGTCAAGGTGGTGTCCGGCGTACGCCAGAACTCCGAGACCGTGGCCACCGCATCGGCACAGATCGCCCAGGGCAATCAGGACCTGAGCCAACGCACCGAGGAGCAGGCCTCCGCGCTCCAGGAGACCGCGGCCTCGATGGAGCAGCTCAGTGCGACCGTCAAGCAGAACGCCGACAACGCCAAGCAAGCCAACCAGCTGGCGCGCAGCGCCAGTGCGGTGGCGATCAAGGGTGGCGAGGTCGTCGGCCAGGTGGTCGACACCATGAAGGGCATCAACGACAGTTCCAGGAAGATCGCCGACATCATCAGCGTGATCGACGGCATCGCGTTCCAGACCAACATCCTGGCCCTCAATGCCGCAGTCGAAGCAGCGCGCGCCGGCGAGCAGGGCCGCGGTTTTGCGGTGGTGGCCAGTGAGGTGCGCAGCCTGGCGCAACGCAGTGCCGAGGCGGCCAAGGAGATCAAGGGCCTCATCACCGCGAGTGTCGAGCGTGTCGAGCAGGGCACGGCCCTGGTCGACCAGGCCGGAACCACCATGACCGAGGTCGTGAGTTCGATCAAGCGCGTCACCGACATCGTGGGCGAGATCAGCGCGGCGAGCACGGAACAGAGTGCCGGGGTGTCTCAGGTGGGCCAGGCCGTCAGCCAGATGGACCAGGTCACGCAACAGAATGCCGCGCTGGTGGAAGAGAGCGCAGCGGCGGCAGAAAGCCTGATGCGGCAGGCGCAGCAACTCGTGCAGGCGGTGGCGGTGTTCAAGCTTGCACAGGGCGTGGCCGGCTGATCCGGCCAACGGCTCAGCCGGCGTCGAACGCCGCGCGCAGCCACTCGATGCGGTCGGCGTCGATCGCGATCACGTCGAAGCGGCACGGCGGCAGGTTCGCCAGCGTGCGCAGGAAGTGCTGCGCCGCGAACACCAGCCGGCGCTGCTTGGCCGCACCGACGCTCGCCGCCGCGCCACCGTGCGCGCCGCCGGCCCGCGCGCGCACCTCGACGAACACCAGCGTGCCGTCGCGCTCGCGCAGGATCAGGTCGATTTCGCCGCCGTGCGCGCCGGGCCCGCGCGCGACCCGATAATTGCGCCGCACCAGCGTCAAGCCCTGGCCGAGCAGGTGCGCCAGCGCCCGCGCCTCGCCCGCGTCGCCGCGGGCCCTGGTCGTCTGCCGCGCCGCTGTCGCCGAAACAGAACCCTTCGTGTCCACGCCCGTTGCCTCGTTGATGCTGCAAGCGGCGGCCGCCGCCGCGGGCACGCAGCACTTTCCCGCCGGCGCACTGTACGTGCTGGCGACGCCGATCGGCAACCTGGCCGACCTGAGCCTGCGCGCGATCCACGTGCTCGCGCTCGTCGACGCGGTGGCGTGCGAGGACACGCGCCACAGCGCGCCGCTGCTGCGCCAGCTCGGCATCGAGGGCAAGCCGCTGCTCGCGGTGCACGAGCACAACGAGCGCGACGCCGCCGGCGGCGTGCTGCAGCGGCTCGCGCGCGGCGAACGCGTGGCCTACGTCAGCGACGCCGGCACGCCGGCGATCAGCGACCCGGGCGCGGTGCTGGTCGCCGCGGCGCAGGCCGCCGGCTACCGCACGCTGCCGATCCCGGGCCCGAGCAGCGCGGTCGCGGCGCTCAGCGTCGCCGGCGACACGGTCGTCGGCCCGTTCACCTTCGTCGGCTTCCTGCCGTCGCGCAGCGGCGAGCGCGCCGCGGCGCTGAAGCAACTCGCGGCGCTGCCGCACGCGCAGGTGCTGTTCGAGGCGCCGCACCGTATCGAGGCGCTGGCCGCCGCGCTCGCGCCCGCGTGCGGCGCGCGCCGCGTGACGGTGTGTCGCGAGCTGACGAAGCAGTTCGAGTCGGTCCACACGCTGGCGGCGGCCGAGCTGCCGGCGTGGCTGGCGGCCGATGCGAACCGGCTGCGCGGCGAGTTCGTGCTGGTGCTGCACGCGCAGGCCGGCGAAGTCGTCGACGCGGCCGAATCGGCCTTTGATGTGACGCTCAAGCCGCTGCTCGGCGCACTGCCGCTGAAGCAGGCGGTCGCGCTCGCGGTCGAGATCACCGGCGCGCCGCGCAACGCGCTCTACGAGCGTGCGCTCGCGCTCAAGGACGACCCGCTCGCGTAGCCGGTCACGCGGCCATTGGTCGCACGTGCCGCGGCGCGACTCCTACAATGACCGATCAGCCCGAAGGACGCACGATGATCTCCCGCGAACCCACGATCGAACGCCTCGCCGTCGCGCGCGCGCTGCTGCTCGAACCGTTCGGGTTGAACGAGGCGACGCTGTCGAAGGCGCTGGCCGCGATCGCGACGCACCGCATCGACGACGCCGACCTGTATTTCCAGTACACGCGCAGCGAGGGCTGGAGCCTCGAGGAAGGCATCGTCAAGAGCGGCAGCTTCGGCATCGACCAGGGCGTAGGCGTGCGCGCGGTGGCTGGCGAGAAGACGGCGTTCGCGTACTCCGACGACATCTCCGAAGCCGCGCTGATGGACGCCGCGACGACCGTGCGCACGATCGCCGCGGCCGGGCAGAGCCGGCGCGTCAAGATCGGCACGAAGCAGCGAATCGGCAGCAGCCGCGTGCTCTACGCGCCGATGGACCCGATCGCCACGCTCGACAGCACGCAGAAGGTCGCGCTGCTCGAGAAGGTCGAGAAGCTCGCGCGCAGCAAGGATCCGCGCATCGTCCAGGTGATGGCGGGCCTGGCCGGCGAATACGACGTGGTGCTGATCGCGCGCGCCGACGGCACGCTCGCGGCCGACGTGCGGCCGCTGGTGCGGCTGAGCGTCACCGTGATCGCCGAGCAGACGATCGCCGGCGAGGTGCGCCGCGAGGTCGGTTCGGGCGGGGGCGGCGGGCGCTTCGGCTTCGGCTACTTCCACGACGAGATCATCGAGAGCTACGTGCAGGACGCCGTCAACGCCGCATTGACGAACCTCGAATCGCGCCCGGCCAAGGCCGGCGAGATGAGCGTCGTGCTCGGACCGGGCTGGCCGGGCGTGCTGCTGCACGAGGCGATCGGCCACGGCCTGGAGGGCGACTTCAACCGCAAGGGTTCGAGCGCGTTCAGCGGCCGCATCGGCCAGCGTGTCGCCGCGAAGGGCGTGACCGTGCTTGACGACGGCACGATCCCCGACCGGCGCGGCTCGCTCAACGTCGACGACGAAGGCAACGCGTCGCAGCGCAATGTGCTGATCGAGGACGGCATCCTGAAGGGCTACATCCAGGACTCGATGAACGCGCGCCTGATGGGCGTGGCGCCGACCGGCAACGGCCGGCGCGAGAGCTACGCCGCGGTGCCGATGCCGCGCATGACCAACACCTACATGCTCGGCGGCGACAAGACCCGGGAAGAGATCGTCGCCGGCCTGAAGCGCGGCCTGTACGCGACCAACTTCGGCGGCGGGCAGGTCGACATCACCAGCGGCAAGTTCGTGTTCTCGGCGAGCGAGGCGTTCTGGGTCGAGAACGGCAAGATCCTTTATCCGGTGAAGGGCGCGACGATCATCGGCAACGGCCCCGATGCGCTGACACGCGTCAGCGCGATCGGCAACGACATGAAGCTCGACCCGGGCGTCGGCGTGTGCGGCAAGGAAGGGCAGAGCGTGCCGGTCGGCGTGGGCCAGCCGACGCTGCGGATCGACCGGCTCACGGTGGGCGGCACCGCCTGAGCGGCGGCGCGCTCAGACCACCTTCACGTCCAGTGTCGGCAGCCCGGCGATCGAGCCCTGCATCACGTCGCCCGGCACGACCGGGCCGACGTTCTCGGGCGTGCCGCTATAGATCAGGTCGCCCGGCATCAACTCGAACGCCTGCGACAGCTTGCTGATCTGCTCGGCCACGCTCCAGGTCATCATGTTCAGGTCGGCGCTTTGCCTGACCACGCCGTTGACCTTCAGCGTGATCGCGCCCTTGGTGAAGTGGCCGACATCGGCGACGCGGTGCAGCGGCCCCATCGGCGCCGAGCGGTCGAAGCTCTTGCCGATCTCCCACGGCTTCTTCTCGTCGCCCATCGCGCGCTGCAGGTCGCGGCGCGTCATGTCCAGCCCGATCGTGTAGCCGTAGACGAGGGCGAGCGCGTCGTCGACCGAGACGTTGCGGCCGCCCTTGCCGAGCGCGGCGACGAGTTCGATCTCGTAGTGGTAGTTCTTCGTCAGCGGCGGGTACGGGTGCTCGGCGGTCGTGCCGATCGCGACGAACTGCACCGCGTCGCTCGGCTTCTGGAAGAAGAACGGCGGCTCGCGGTTCGGATCCGACCCCATCTCGCGCGCGTGCGCCGCGTAGTTGCGGCCGATGCAGTAGATGCGGCGCACCGGGAACATCTCGCTCGTGCCGACGATCGGCAGCAGCGGCTGCGCGACCTCGAACGCTGGCTTGCCGCGTGCACTGCCCGCGCTGGCGTTGGTGGCGCAGCCGGCCACGGTGCCGAGGCCGAGCACGGCCCCGCTCGACAACAGGTTCCTTCGGTCCAGCATCGAACGTCTCCTGATGCGGCGTCGAACGCGCCCGCGGGCATGCTACATTGCGGCCCATGCTTTTGCGCCGCCCGTATTTTTTTGCGACCTTTTGGTTCTCGAACCGCTCGGCGGCCGGAGAGGCCAGCGCACACGCAACGTAAGGCGCCACGAATCTCCAGAAACCGCCGGGCTCACCCCGGCGGTTTTTTTTCGCCCTCGCACCCCGAACGATCCTTGCAGGAGCCCTGTCGTCATGAGCCCGAAGTCGAACCCCGCCGCCGCCAGCGAAGGCTGGTATGCGCATAGCGAGCGCACCAGCCAGACCGACGATCAGCGCATCGAGGACGTGATGCCGCTGCCGCCGCCCGAGCACCTGATCCGCTTCTTCCCGATCGCCGGCACGCCGGTCGAGGGGCTGATCGGGCAGACGCGCCGGGCGATCCGCCGCATCATGCAGCGCGAGGACGACCGGCTGCTCGTGGTCATGGGCCCGTGCTCGATCCACGACCCGGCCGCGGCGCTCGAGTACGCGCGCCGCCTGCGAGACCAACGCGAGCGCTATCGCGACACGCTCGAGATCGTGATGCGCGTGTACTTCGAGAAGCCGCGCACGACGGTCGGCTGGAAGGGCCTGATCAACGACCCGTACCTCGACGAGAGCTTTCGCATCGACGAGGGCCTGCGCATCGCACGCCAGCTGCTGCTCGAGATCAACCGGCTCGGCATGCCGGCCGGCAGCGAATTCCTCGACGTGATCTCGCCGCAGTACATCGGCGACCTGATCTCGTGGGGCGCGATCGGCGCGCGCACGACCGAGAGCCAGGTGCACCGCGAGCTGGCCTCGGGCCTGAGCGCCCCGATCGGTTTCAAGAACGGCACCGACGGCAACATCCGAATCGCGATCGACGCGATCCAGGCCGCGGCACGGCCGCACCACTTCCTGTCGGTGCACAAGAACGGCCAGGTCGCGATCGTCGAGACCCGCGGCAACCGGGATTGCCATGTGATCCTGCGCGGCGGCAAGACGCCGAACTACGACGCCGGGCACGTCGCCGCCGCGTGCGCCGAGATCGAGGCCGCGAAGCTGCCGTGCACGCTGATGGTCGACTGCAGCCACGCCAACAGCAGCAAGCAGCACGAGCGCCAGGTCGACGTGGCGCGCGACGTGGCGGCGCAGGTCGAGGCCGGCAGCCGCTGCATCTTCGGCGTGATGGTCGAGAGCCACCTGCACGGCGGCGCGCAGAAGTTCAGCGCCGGCAAGGACGACCCGGGCGCACTCGCCTACGGCCAGAGCATCACCGACGCCTGCATCGGCTGGGAGCGTTCGCTCGAAGTGCTCGACGTGCTCAGCGCCGCGGTGCGCACGCGCGCCGGCCGGTAACCGGCGTAAGGGCGAGCAACGGCGCTGGCGCGGCGGCGGACGCCTGGGTCAAATCGGTGACCCTTGCCGACCCGTGCTGTTCGCCGATGCGCCCACCGACCCCCGCGCCCGCCCTGCTGCGCCTGACGGCCCTGGCCCTGGTCGCCGCGCTCGGTGCCGTCGCGTCGCCGGTGGGAGCCAGGGCCGAGATCGAGCTGACGGCCGTTCAGCGCGAGGCGATCGAGGCCGCGTTCGCGCGCGCCGACACCAACGGCGATGGCAAGCTGTCGCGCGACGAGGCGCAGCGCTTCCCCGAGATCGCCGCGCGCTTCGACGAACTCGACCGCGACCACGACGGCTTCCTGTCGTTCGCAGAGTTCGCCGCCGGGGCGACGCCGCCGACGCCGTCGTGACGCGCCGCTACTCGGCGCTGCCTTCGCCGCCGTCGCGGGCCAGGCGCGTGCTGTGCCAGTACACGTCGTCGCCGCCGAGCCCGTCGAGGTTCGCGCGGTTCAGCACACGCGCGAGCACGAACAGCAAATCGCTGAGCCGGTTCAGGTAGTGGCGCGGCGGCTCGCGCACCGCCTCGGTCGCGCCGAGCGCGACCACCGCGCGCTCGGCGCGCCGCGCGATCGTGCGCCCGACGTGCGCGAGCGCCGCGCTGCGCGTGCCGGCCGGCAGGATGAATTCCTTCAGCCGCGGCAGCACCGCGTTGTGCTCGACGAGCGCCTGGTCGAGCGCGAGCACGGCCTCGTCTTTGAGCAGCGTGTAGCCGGGGATCGAGAGCTCGCCGCCGAGATCGAACAGGTCGTGCTGGATCTGCACGAGCAGCGCGCGCACCGCCTCGGGCAGCGGCTCGGCGAGCAGCACGCCGAGCTGCGAGTTGAGCTCGTCGACATCGCCCATCGCCTGCACGCGCAGGTGGCTCTTCGACACGCGGGTGCCGTCGCCGAGACCGGTCGTGCCGTCGTCGCCGGTGCGCGTGGCGATCTGGGTCAATCGGTGGCTCATGCTGGCGATGCTAGCGCGTTGGCACAATCGCTTGCTGGCCACCGACCAACGTGGCCGCGAGGAGACCCGCGATGAACGCTCCGTTGCCCGCCCAGTTGCTGCCGCGCCTGATGCCGCGGCCGATGCCCGCCGCGATGCTCGAGGCGCTGCGCGAGCGCTTCAGCGCGCGTTGCTCGACCGCGCTCGCGGTGCGCGAGCAGCATGGCCGCGACGAATCGCCGATCGATGCGCCGCCGCCCGAGGCGGTGGTCTACTGCGAGAGCACCGAGGAGGTCGTCGCGGTCGTCACGCTGGCCGATGCGCACGCGGTGCCGGTGATCCCGTTCGGCGTCGGCTCGTCGCTCGAGGGCCATCTGCTCGCGGTGCAGGGCGGCGTGAGCATCGACCTGTCGCGCATGAACCGAATCGTCGCCGTGCAGCCCGAAGACCTGACGGTCACGGTGCAGGCGGGCGTGACGCGCAAGCAGCTCAACGAAGAGATTCGCCACGCCGGCCTGTTCTTCCCGATCGACCCCGGCGCCGACGCGAGCCTCGGCGGCATGAGCGCGACGCGCGCCAGCGGCACGAACGCGGTGCGCTACGGCACGATGCGCGAGAACGTGCTGGGGCTGACGGTCGTCACCGCCAGCGGCGAGGTGATCCACACCGGCACGCGCGCGCGCAAGTCGTCGGCCGGCTACGACCTGACGCGGCTGATGGTCGGCAGCGAAGGCACGCTCGGCGTGATGACCGAAATCACGCTGCGCCTGTACCCATTGCCCGAGGCGATCTCGGCCGCGACCTGCACGTTCCCGAGCATCGACGCTGCGGTGCGCACGACGATCCAGATCATCCAGACGGGCGTGCCCGTCGCGCGCTGCGAGCTGCTCGACACGCACGCGGTGCGCGCCGTCAACCGCCACAGCAAGCTGACGCTGACGGAGGCGCCGATGCTGCTGATGGAATTCCACGGCAGCGCCGCGAGCGTCGAGGAGCAGGCCGCGACGGTGC
>DATMIN010000234.1:0-4306 GCA_035554275.1 Burkholderiaceae bacterium | reverse complement strand
GATGTAGTTGCGCGTCGCGACGCGACCGTCGGCGCGCTTGATGCCCATGAACGTCGCCGGCGTGTCGACGAAGGCGGTCGGGTGCGTGCCGGTGCTGGCGGCGTAGTCGCGCGCGAAGCTGCTGAACTCGAGGTTGTGCGTGTGCACGTGCTGGCCGGGCGCAATTGCGACCTTGGCGGTGCCGATGATCTGGTTGTAGCGCCGCACCGGCGCGCCCTGGCGAATAGCCCGCACCGCGAGCTTGTGGCCTGGCGGCACCAGGCCCGCGACGGTGACGCCTTCGTCGGCGAGCCGCGTGCCACCGACCAGCTGCTGGCGCGCGATCACGACATCGTCGGCCGGGTGGATGCGGATGACGCGCGGGTCGGACATGACGGTCAGTCGTCGATCAGCGCCGGATCCCACGCGAAGACCTTCTGGCGCTGTTGACCCAGGCCTTCGATTCCGAGCGTCATCTCGTCGCCCGGCTTCAGGAAGATCGGCGCGGGCTTCTTGCCCATGCCCACGCCCGGCGGCGTGCCGGTGGAGATCAGATCGCCGGGGTACAGCGTCATGAAGCGGCTGATGTAGCTCACGAGATGAGCCACCCCGAAGATCATCGTCTTGGTGCTGCCGGTCTGCATGCGAACGCCGTTCACGTCGAGCCACATCGCCAGCGCCTGCGGATCGGGCACCTCGTCGGCCGTCACCATCCACGGGCCGGTCGGGCCGAAGGTGTCGCAGCCCTTGCCCTTGTCCCAGGTGCCGCCGCGCTCGATCTGGTACTCGCGCTCCGACACGTCGTTGACGATGCAGTAGCCGGCGACAAACTTCAGCGCATCGGCCTCGGTCACGTAGCGCGCCTTGGTGCCGATCACGACCCCGAGCTCGACCTCCCAGTCGCTCTTGACCGAGCCCTGCGGCAGCACGACCGCATCGTTGCAGCCGACCAGGCTCGTCAGCGTCTTCGTGAACAGGATCGGCTCGGCCGGCACCGGCAAGTTCGATTCGGCCGCGTGGTCGGCGTAGTTGAGGCCGACGCAGATGAACTTGCCGCAGCCGCTCCACGGCGGCGCGATGCGGCCCGGGTTCGCCACCTCGGGCAGCAGCGACGGGTTGATGTCGCGCAGGCGCTGCAGGCCATGCGGCGTCAGCGTGTGGTTGGTGATGTCGACGAGCTCGCCCGACAGGTCGCGCAGCACGCCGCTGGCGTCGACGAGGGCCGGCTTCTCGGCGCCCTTCGCGCCGTATCGCAGCAATTTCATGGATTCGCTTTCTGGTGAGTGATGGATGGATGGATCGAACGATCGATATCAGTTGGACCAGCCGCCGTCGATGACCTGCGCGGTGCCGGTCATGAACGCCGATTCGTCGCTGGCGAGGTAGACCGCGAGGGCGGCGATCTCCGCCGGCGTGCCCAGCCGCCCCATCGGCTGACGCGAGACGAACCACGCCTCGGCCTGCTCCGGCGTCTGATTCGTGGTCTTCGCGAGCGCCTCCATGCGCTGCCGCAGCGACGGCGACTCGACGGTGCCCGGGCAGATCGCGTTGCAGCGCACGCCCTTGGTGATGAAGTCGGCCGCGATCGACTTCGTCATGCCGATCACCGCGGCCTTGGTCGCGCCGTAGACGAAGCGGTTCGGCGCACCCTTGATGCTGCCGGCCACCGAGGCGATGTTGATGATCGAACCCAAGCCGCGGCCGCTGGCGGCGCTGTCGAGCATGGCCGGCAGGAACGCGCGCGTCATCCGGTACATCGCGCGCACGTTGAGGTTGAACGAGAACTCGAACGCCGGCTCGTCGCAGTCGAGGATCGTGCCGGCGTGCACGTAGCCGGCGCCGTTGAACAGCACCTGCACCGCGCCGGCCGCCTTCGCGGCGGCGCTCACCGCGTTCGGGTCGGTCACGTCGAGCACGTGGGTCTCGCAGCCGGTCGAGCGCTTCAGCTCGACGAGCAGCGCGGCGTTGATGTCGGTCGCGATCACGCGCGCGCCTTCGCGCGCGAACGCCTCGGCGGTGGCGCGGCCGATCCCCTGGCCGGCGGCGGTGACGAACGCGGTCTTGCCTTTCAGGCGGTCGCTCATGAGAGAAATCTCCTTGTGGGGGTGAAGCGCCGCGCCCTCAGCCGCACACCACCTGCACCTTGGTGCTGCGGCTGCGGTCGCCGGCGAGCTCGAACGCCTCGAGCGAGCGCGACAGCGGGATCTGCGCGCTCAGCAGCGGGCGCACATCGACGCGGCGGGTGCGCAGGTACTGTACCGCCCAGTCGAACGCGTGCGCGGCGCGGAACGCGCCGACGTAATCGAGCTCGCGCGCCATCACCTGATTGGCCGGGAACATCACGCCCTCGGCCGGCAGCGTGCCGACCTGGACGATGCGCGCGCCCTTGCGCGCCGCCTTCAGGCAGGTCGCGAGCGCGGCCGGGCTGCCGGCGGCCTCGATGCAGATGTCGGCGATGTCTGTCAGATCGGCCTCGCTCGCCTGATCGGAGCGGATCGTCCGGTCGGCGCCGACCTGCGTCGCCATCGCGAGCGGCCGCTCGGCGATGTCGCAGCAGATGACCCACGCGGCGCCGGCGAGCCTGGCCGCGATCACGCTCATGCAGCCGATCGTGCCGCCGCCGGTGACGAGCACCGTCTTGCCGGTCAGGTTGCCGGCGCGATGCACCGCGTGCAGGCCGATCGACAGCGGCTCGGCGCACGCGAGCTCGCCGAGCGAGATGTCTTCGGCGATCGGCGTGAGCTGGCGCTCGCCCATCACGAAGCGCTCGCGGAACATGCCCTGCACATGCGGGAACACGCTCGCGCTGCCGAGGAAGCGCATGTTGCGGCACAGGTTCAGGCGCCCGCCGAGGCAGTAGTCGCAGTGGCCGCACGGGTGCGACGGGTTGATCGCGACCTTGTCGCCGACCGCCACGCGCGTCACGCCGCTGCCGATGCGCTCGACCGTGCCCGACACCTCGTGTCCCGGCACCAGCGGCTCGCGCACCACGAACGCACCGACCCGGCCGTGCTGGTAGTAGTGCAGGTCGGAGCCGCAGATGCCGCCGGCGCCCAGGCGCATCTCGACGTCGTGCGCCCCGAGCGGCGTGGGGGCCTCGTCTTCGAGGCGCAGATCCTTCGCGCCGTGGATGCGGCAGGTGAGTGTCATCTTGAATCTCCTTCCTTCTTTGCGGGATCACGCGGCCTTGCGGGCCGGTCTGCGCCGCGCCGGCGCGCCCGGCACGCGCGCCGCGGCCGAGATGCTGGCGGTGAAGCGGCCGTGCGAGTTCGCGAGGTGCGTGGTCATCGCGGCGCGCGCGGCCTCGGGCGAGCGGCTCGCGATCGCGTCGATCACCGCTTCGTGCTCGGCGATCGCCGCGGCCCAGCTGTGCGCGCTCTCGAAGTGGCTGACGAACTGCTCGCCGAGCGGGTTGTGGCGCTCGTCGTACAGCTCGCCGACGATGCGCTCGAGCACCGGGTTGTCGGCGGCCTCGGCGATGCGCAGATGAAAGAGCCGGTCGCCGCGCGCCGCCGAGTGGCCGCTCGCGACCTCCTGGCGCATCAGCGCGACCGCGTTGCGCAACCCCGCGACCTGCGCCTTGCGCATCTGCAGCGCCGCCTGCGCGGCCAGGGCACTCTCGATCAGCGCGCGGGCGCGGATCGTCTCGAGCGGCGACTCGGCGCTGACCGCGCGCGGCCGGGCGCGCTCGGGCGGCAGCGCGTAGACGCCCGAGCCCATCCGCACCTCGACGCGGCCCTCGACCTCGAGCGCGATCAACGCCTCGCGCACCGACGGCCGCGACACGCCGAGCTGCAGCGCCAGATCGCGCTCGGGCGGCAGGCGCGCGCCGGGCGCGACCTCGCCGCGCTCGATCAGCGCGCGCAGCTGGTCGGCGATCTGGCGGTACAGGCGGCGCGGTTCGATGGTTTGCAGCGGCATCGGAAGGGGCTGACAGAAATGGCCAACAGGCCAAGTGGCCTGACCAGTTGAGTAAAGAATAGTGGCACCCCCCGGATGGGGTCAACATCGGGTTTGCCCGCGATGGCGGCGCCGATGCAGGCACGAACATCGCTGCGCTTCCCGCTCGCCGAACCCGCCTTGAACCGCGGCCGCGGCGCCGCCGCAGGCCCGCCGTTGCCCTCAGAATTCCACGCATGGACCATCCCGAGCCGCCGCCCCCGACGACCCCGCGACCGCCCATTCCCCCGCCCCCGCCCCCGCTGCCGCCCGCGGCAGCGCCGCGGCGCCCGGTGTCGCGCCGCAGCCGCTGGATCGGCAGCATCGTCGCCGTGCTCGCGCTGGCCGCGCTCGGCGGGTGGGCCTGGCAGCTGACGCACCAGGCGCC
>DATMIN010000233.1:0-3553 GCA_035554275.1 Burkholderiaceae bacterium | reverse complement strand
ATCGCGGTCTTGTTCTGGCCGGCGCACGAGTGGCTGCCCGACAGGTTCGCGCAGTCGTTGGTGCCGGCCTTGGCGATGCCGTAGCACTTCTCCTTGCCCTTGTTGTCGTCGGCGGCGTGGGCCGCGGTGAGCGCGCCCATCGCGAGGACGGAGGCGAGCGCGCTCGAGGCGGTCAGGCGGGTGTTCATGGTGAGGCTCCTTGAATGACTCGATGTGGGAAAGCGGTCGGTCGGCGCTGCGATTGTGGTCCGGCGACGCAGACGTGTCGACGCGCCCGCCACCGACCTTACAGCGGCGTGCCGAACCCGCCGCCGCCCGGGGTTTCGATCACGAACACGTCGCCCGCGCCCATCTCGACCGAGCCGATGTGCGCGAGCAGTTCCACCCGCCCGTCGGCGCGCTCGACGCGGTTGATGCCGGGCGCACCGGCCGCGCCGCCGGCCATGCCGAACGCGCCGTGCACGCGCCCGTTCGACAAAATCGACGCCGTCATCGGCTCGAGGAAGCGCACCCGGCGCACGCCGCCGTCGCCGCCGCGGTGCGCGCCAACACCGCCCGAGCCGGCGCGGATCGCGTAGCTGTCGAGCCGCACCGGGAAGCGGAACTCGAGCACCTCGGGGTCGGTGAGGCGCGAGTTCGTCATGTGGGTCTGGACCACCGAGGTGCCGTCGAAATCGGCGCCGGCGCCGCTGCCGCCGGAGATCGTCTCGTAGTACTGGTGGCGCGCGTTGCCGAAGGTGAAGTTGTTCATCGTGCACTGGCCCGCGGCCATGCTGCCGAGCGCGCCGTACAGCGCGTTGGTGATGCAGGTCGAGGTCTCGACGTTGCCCGCCACCACCGACGCCGGCGGGTGCGGGTTCAGCATCGAGCCGTCGGGGATGATCACGCGCAGCGGCTTCAGGCAGCCGGCATTGAGCGGAATGTCGTCGTCGACGAGCGTGCGGAACACGTAGAGCACCGCCGCCATGCACACCGCCGTCGGCGCGTTGAAGTTGTTCGCGAGCTGCGCCGAGCTGCCGGTGAAATCGATCTCGGCGCTGCGCGCGGCCGCATCGACGCGGATCGCGACGCTGATCTGCGCGCCGTTGTCGAGCGGCAAGGTGAAGGCGCCGTCTCTCAACTTCGTGATCACGCGCCGCACCGATTCCTCGGCGTTGTCCTGCACATGGCGCATGTAGGCCTGCACGACCGGCAGGCCGAACTGCGCGACCGTCTTGCGCAGTTCCTGCACGCCCTTCTCGTTCGCGGCGATCTGCGCCTTCAGGTCGGCCAGGTTCTGCGCCGGGTTGCGCGACGGGAACTCGCCGCTGCCGAGCAGCGCGAGGATTTCCCTTTCGCGCAGCACGCCGCGATCGACCAGCTTGACGTTGTCGATCTGCACGCCCTCCTGCTCGACGCGGGTCGAGAACGGCGGCATCGAGCCGGGGGTGATACCGCCGATGTCGGCATGGTGGCCACGCGAGCCGACGTAGAACAGCACCGCGTCGTTCGCGTCGTTCCAGACTGGTGTGACCACGGTCACGTCGGGCAAATGCGTGCCACCGTGGTACGGGTCGTTCAGCACGAACACGTCGCCGGGGTGCATCGTGCCGGCGTTGCGCGCGACGACCGTCTTGATCGACTCGCTCATCGAGCCGAGGTGCACCGGCATGTGCGGCGCGTTCGCGATCAGGTTGCCCTCGGCGTCGAACAGCGCGCACGAGAAATCGAGCCGCTCCTTGATGTTGACCGAGACCGCGGTGTTCTGCAGCTGGAGCCCCATCTGCTCGGCGATGTTCATGAACAGGTTGTTGAACACCTCGAGCATCACCGGGTCGACCGTGGTGCCGATCGCCACCCGCGCCTCGCGCGCTTCGACGCGGTCGAGCAGCAAATGGTCGTGCGCGGTCACGCGCGCGCGCCAGCCGGGCTCGACGACGGTGGTCGCGTTGCGTTCGGCGACGATCGCCGGGCCGTCGATGACGTGGCCGGGGCGCGCGTCGTCGCGCCGCACCAGCGCGGCGTCGCACCAGCGCCCGCCGCTGAACAGGCGCACGCGTTCGGCCACCGGCGCCGCGCCTTCGGCGGCGAGCGCATGGCGCGGCTCGGCCGGCGCGTCGCCGGCGCCGATCGCCTCGACCGACACCGCCTCGACGATCAGCCGCCGCCCTTCCATCAGGAACGCGAAGCGGCGCCGGTACGCGGCCTCGAACGCGGTGCGGATCGCGTCGGCCGTGCCGAACGGCACGACCAGCGCAGCGTCGGTGCCTTCGTAGCGCACGTGCGCGCGCTGCCGCACCTCGATGCGCTCGGGCGCGACGCCCTGGTGCGCGAGCTCGGCCGCGGCGTCGTGCGCGAGCGCGCCGATGCGCGGCGCGATCGTGTCGAGCGCAGCGGCGTCGAGCGGCTGCTCGATCGCCGCCTCGCGCATCACGTTGCGGTCGGCCAGGCCCATGCCGTAGGCCGACAGCACGCCGGCCAGCGGATGCACGAACACGCGCGTCATGCCGAGCGCGTCGGCGACACGGCAGGCGTGCTGGCCGCCGGCGCCGCCGAAGCACTGCAGCGCGTAGCGCGTCACGTCGTAGCCGCGCGCGACCGAGATCTTCTTGATCGCGTTGGCCATCGCGCCGACCGCGATGTCGATGAAGCCCTCGGCCACCGCCTCGGGCGCGCGCTGGGTGCCGGTCGCGCGCTCGATCTCGGCGGCGAGCGCGGCGAACTGTTCGGCGACGACCGCGGCGTCGAGCGCCGCGTCGGCGCGCGGGCCGAACACCGCCGGGAAGTGCTGCGGCTGGATCTTGCCGACCATCACGTTCGCATCGGTCACCGTCAGCGGCCCGCCGCGCCGGTAGCACGCCGGGCCCGGATTCGCGCCGGCGCTGCGCGGGCCGGCACGCAGCCGCGCGCCGTCGAACGACAGGATCGAGCCGCCGCCGGCCGCGACCGTGTGGATGCTCATCATCGGCGCGCGCATCCGCACGCCGGCCACCTGGGTCTCGAACGCGCGCTCGAACTCGCCGGCGAAATGGCTCACGTCGGTCGAGGTGCCGCCCATGTCGAAGCCGATCACGCGCAACGCAGCATCGGTGCCCACGCCGAGCTCGACCTGCGCAATCTGCGCGGTGCGCACCATGCCGACGATGCCGCCGGCGGGGCCGGAGAGGATCGCGTCCTTGCCCTGGAACGCGTGCGCATCGGCCAGGCCGCCGCTCGACTGCATGAACAGCAGCGGCACGCCCGGCATCTCGGCCGCGACCTGCTCGACGTAGCGGCGCAGGATCGGCGACAGGTACGCGTCGACCACCGTCGTGTCGCCGCGCCCGATCAGCTTCATCAACGGGCTCACCTGATGCGAGACGCTGACCTGCGTGAAGCCGGCCGCGAGCGCGAGGCGCTGCGCGGCCAGCTCGTGCGCCGGCTCGCGGTAGCCGTGCAGGAACACGATCGCGACGCTGCGCAGGCCGGCGTCGAACGCATCGCGCAAATCGCTGCGCAGCGCGGCCTCGTCGAGCGGGCGCACGACGCTGCCGTCGGCGGCCAGGCGCTCGTCGGCCTCGACGACGCGCGTGTA
>DATMIN010000232.1:0-3128 GCA_035554275.1 Burkholderiaceae bacterium | reverse complement strand
TGCACGCCGGCGCCGTCGCGCATCTCGCCTTCCAATGCGGCGGTTTGCCGGTCGACCGACAGCCGAACCGATTGGAGCTTGAGCAGATCGGGGTCCCACACGAACACCGCGCCGCGGATCCAGTCGTACCAGACCGTGCTGCTGCGCAGCGGCGCCGCATACACCATCGAATAGAAGGCCGGACTGATCTGCAACTTCATCCGCTCGCCGACCGGCAAAACGTCGGAGCGCTCGATCAGCGCGAGCTGGCTGTTGCGCCGCAGCGCGAGATCGAGGTGGGCCGGCATCGCGCGGCCCTGGGCGTACAGCTTGCCGGCGCAGGCCAGGTAGACGCCGAATTCCTGCGCGTCGGCCGGTGCCGAGGCCATCGAGGCCGCCAGCGCCGCGAGGCCCGCGGCGGCTCGGCGCGCCCCGCCTGCCGTTTGCCTCACTTACCGACCTTCTTCGATGCCGCCGTGATGCCGCCCTGCACGCCCAGCCCGCCGCCGTTGCCCAGGCCGCCCTCGACCGTCTGCGCCTTGTAGTTGCGCACGGCGACGACGAGCTTGTTGTACGAGTCGACGAACGCCGCGGTCACCATCTTGCCCTCGTCGGTGTTGGAGTAGGCGCTGCCGGCGCCGACCCCGTAGCGCCCGAACCCCAGGCCGGAGAAGTTGAAGTTCTTGCTCTCCGAATGCCCCTGCGCCGCGACCAGGCGCACGGTGCTGCGGATGTCGACCAGCGTCATGACGGTCGCCGCCTCGTTCGAGCTGAACCCGACGCGGCCCGCGCCGATCACGTTGCCGAGCGCCCCGGGCAGCAGCCGGCCGACGCCGCCGAAATTGCCGCCGCTGTCGCCCTTCTTGTTCATCACGATCTCGGGCTTCAGAAGGAAGTCGGCGACGACCTGCTGACCCTTGCCGCGCGTGTCGCTTTCACGCGCCTCGTCACCACGGGCGCGCGCCGTCTCGGCGTTGATGTCGCGTTCGCCGGTGCCGCGCTCGACGACCACGAAGCAGTTCGACTCCATCACCATCGCGCTGATCACCGGCGCGGTCGACCCGAGCCGGCCGACGTAGTAGCGGTACCACTCCGAGGCGGTGTCTTCCTGGATGCGCACGACGCCGAGCGTCTTGTCGCACTTCTCCATCGTCGGAGGCGCATCCTCGGCCGCGGCCGAGGTCGCGGTCGACAGACTCGTGACCAGCGCCATCAGCGCGAGACCAGCACCGGACCGCATGTCGTTCGTCATGGATGCTCCCCTTGCAAGCAAATGTAGCTCTGCTCAAGCGGCCGATTCAACGCTGGAACGACGGGGACGTGAACCCCCTAGGTTGAAGTCTCGCGCTGCCGGCGCGCCGAACGGGTGCACCCCGGTGGCGCGGGGTCGCGGCGGCGGGCATGATGCGGCGCCCGTTCACCCACCGCGCCATCGCCGCGCGAGGAGCCGCACCATGTCGTTTCGCTGCATCGCGCTGGTCGCGCTGGCCCTGTCGATCGTCTCGCCGCCCGCCGTGCACGCGCAGGACGGCCCGGTGCGCCAGGAACTCAAGCGCGTCGATCTCGACGGCGTGCCGGGCATGGAGGTCGTCACGTCGATCACCGAGTACAAGCCGGGCGATCTGCTGCCGGCGCACTTCCACCACGGCGTCGAATCGCTCTACGTGGTGCAGGGCGCGATGGTTCAGTTGCCCGGCAAGGACCCGATGATGCTGCCGACCGGCGCCGCGGTGACGAACCTGCGCGGCGTCACGCACGGCGGCTTTCGAATCGTCGGCGACACCTCGCTGAAGCTGTTGACGGTGCACATCGTCGACAAGGACCGGCCGCTCTACGACACGCCGCCGAAGTGACGGCCGCGCGGCCGGGGAAGTGAACGGCGGCGCGGCCGCCGTGGCGCTGCGCTCAGCGCCGCCGGCCGCCGCCGAGGATCGAGCCGAGCACGCCGCGCACGATCTCGCGCCCGACGCTCGAGCCGATCGTGCGCACCGCCGAGCGCGCGGCCGACTGCGCCAGGCCTTCGTGCTTGCCGCCGCGCGGGCCGGTGGTGCCGAACAGCACGTCCTTCAGCCCGCCGAGCAGGCCGCCGTCGGCATTGCCCGCGGCCGACGGACCGCCCGGTGCGCTCGCGGTGCCGGTCGGTGGCAGCGTCGCGCCGGGAGCGTCGCCCGCGCGCGTCGGGGCGGTCGGGCTCGCGGCCGCGCGGCTCTTCAGCTTCTCGTAGGCCGATTCGCGATCGACCGCCTTCTCGTACACGCCGGCCACCAGCGAGCCGGCGATCAGCGCTTTTCGCTCGTCGGCGTTGATCGGGCCGATGCGGCTGCCGGGCGGGATCACGAATACGCGCTGCGTGACGCTCGGCCGGCCCTTCTCGTCGAGCAGGCTGACGAGCGCCTCGCCGACCGCAAGCTCGGTGATCGCGGTCTCGATGTCGAGGCCCGGGTTCGCGCGCATCGTGCTCGCCGCCGCCTTCACCGCCTTCTGGTCGCGCGGCGTGAACGCGCGCAGCGCGTGCTGCACGCGGTTGCCGAGCTGGGCCAGCACCGTCTCCGGCACGTCGAGCGGGTTCTGCGTCACGAAATAGACCCCAATTCCCTTCGAGCGGATCAGACGCACCACTTGCTCGATCTTATCCAGAAGGGCCTTCGGGGCATCAGTGAACAGAAGATGCGCCTCGTCGAAGAAAAAACACAGCTTGGGCTTGGGCTGGTCGCCGACCTCGGGCAGTTCTTCGAATAGTTCGGAGAGTAGCCATAACAGAAATGTTGCGTAGAGCCGCGGATTCGCCATCAGCTTGTCGGCGGCCAGAATATTGATGAAGCCTCTGCCATCGCGGTCGGTGCGAATGAAATCCTTGAGCGTCAGTGCCGGCTCGCCGAAGAATTTGCTCCCACCCTGGTTGTCCAGGACCAGCAACTGGCGCTGTATCGTTCCGATGGTCGCCTTCGACACATTGCCGTAATGGACCGTGAGTTCGTCGGCATGATCCGAGATGTGGGCGAGCATGGCCCTGAGATCCTTGAGGTCGAGGATCGCTAAGCCCTGCTCATCAGCCACCCGGAAGCAAACGTTGAGCACGCCTTCCTGAACGTCATTGAGATCCATGAGCCGCGACAACAATAGCGGTCCTATCTCGGAAATAGTGGCAC
>DATMIN010000231.1:0-10244 GCA_035554275.1 Burkholderiaceae bacterium | reverse complement strand
CAGCTGCAGCTTCACGCCGCGCTTCGCGCAGGCTTCGGCGAACAGCAGGTCGCCGCCGGCCGCACCCTGGGTCAGCGCGAGGTCGCGTTCGCCGGCGTCGAGCTGGTCGAGCACGCGCTCGATCGCGGCCTGGGCGAGCGGCATCTTCTCGGGCGGCAGGCGCGGTTTGGCGCGGCCGGGCTCGTCCGCCCGATGGCCGGAGAAAAGCAGCACCTGGCGCGGCACGAAGGGCGGCGTCGAGCGGGAGATCTCGCGCTCGACGATGCGCAGCGCCGCGGCCGTCTCTTCGGGGCGGAAGTCGAGGTCCTGCAGCAGGCGCAGCGTCTGGCGCGTCGAGTCGAGCGCGAACCAGTCCTGGTTCGCCTGCGCGGCGGCGGCCTGGTACTTGCGCACGACCACCTCCTTCGGCTGCGACAGCAGCAGCAGCTCGGCCAGGCTGGCGCGGGCCCAGAAGTCGGCCGGGTCGCGCTGCTGCGCGGTCAGGCAGGCCCACAGCGCGCCGCCGCGCAGGCGCTCGAGCGCGTCGGCGTCGTGGTCGGCACCGAGGTGCTGCTGCAGCACCATCAGCGTCAGCGCGTCGACGCCCGAGTAGTGGTGCGCGGGGTCGTGCATGAAGGCGTTGCGGTAGGCCTCGATCGCATCGCACAGGCTCGCGTCCTCGTCGGCCGCGGCGGCGCGCAGTTGGGCCGGCGTGGGCCGCGCCGGCAGCATGGGGGCATCGGCGGCGGCGGCCGCGGCGCTGCTGCGCCAGCGCTGCATCCATTGGTCTTTCTCGACCCGCCCGGCCAAGGCCCAGCACGCCGGGTCGTGCGGATGGTCTTCGGTGAGCTGGCGCACCCATTCGCGCGCGTCTTCGTAGCGGCCGAGGCGGCCCAGGCACACCGCCTTCTTCTGCCGCGACGCGATGTGCTGCGGGTCGACCGCGAGCACGGTCTCGAACTGCTCGAGCGCGAACTCGAAGCGCTCGAGCTTCATCAGCGCGTCGCCGGCGCTGCACTTGGCCTCGAGCCAGAGCGCGCGGTTCGGCGTCTCGTCGGCGAGCACGAGGATGTCGCCGGGCCGGCCCTTCTGGCGCGCCACCTCGAGCCGGCCGGCCCAGCGCCGCTGCGCGTCGCTGAACTCGTTGCTCTCGGCCAGCATCAGCTTGCGCCAGTCGGGCTCGCGCAGTTCGGGCAGCAGCTGGTAGACGGGGCTCGAGCTGCGCCCCGACCACGCGCCCTGCGTGGCGCGCGCCATCCGCACGATCGAGTCGTGGTCGTCGCGCAGGTGCGCGGGGTCGGGCGCGCCGTCTTTCAGGTGGTAGGTGAGCTTGCGGTCGGTGTAGAGATCGAACGGCTGCGTCGTGCGCGGCCCCTGCACCAGCATCACGCCGCGCGAGCGCAGCGCGTGGCGCACGCCGAGCTCGTACCAGACGTTCGGGTTGTCGAGCGTCAGGTCGGCGACGACGAGGTCGGCCACCAGCAGCTCCTGGAACAGGTCGAAGCGGATGTCGCCGGCGCGCTGCTCCTGGTCGGCGCGGAACACGTCGAAGCCGGCCTCCCGCAGCGCGGGCTCGAGCAGCTCGTCGAAGACGCGGTTGAAGTCGACGACCAGGCCGTCGGCACCGGTCTTGGTGCCGAACGGCATCGCGATGAAGGCGTGCGGCGTCATGGCGGCGGCAAGGATGAGCAGGGCGCGCATACTCACGCGCATCGCGACCAAGAGTCAATCCCTTCAATCCCACCATGCAAGGCTGCGCCTACGTCGACGACCAGTACGTCGCGCCCGAAGACGCGAAGATCTCGATCTTCGACTGGGGCTTTCTGCACTCCGACGCCACCTACGATGTGGCGAGCGTGTGGCAGGGAAAGTTCTTCCGCGTCGGTGACCACATCGAGCGCTTCTTCGCCAGCATGGATCGCCTCCGCCTCGACCCCGGCAAGACCCGCGACGAGGTGCGCGCGGTGATGCACGAGTGCGTGCGCCGCGCCGGGCTGACCGACGCGTACGTCGAAATCCTGTGCACGCGCGGCCGGCCCGCGCCGGGCTCGCGTGACCCACGCAGCTGCACGAATCGCTTCATGGCGTTCGCGATTCCGTTCGTCTGGATCGCCGACCCGGCCAGGCAGGCGCGCGGCATCGACCTGATCGTCAGCTCGGTGCAGCGGATCGCGCCGCAAAGCGTCGACCCGCGCATCAAGAACTACCACTGGCTCGACATGGTCGCGGCGCTGTTCGAGGCCTACGAGCGCGGCGGCGAGACCGCGGTGCTGGTCGATGCGCACGGCGACATCGCCGAAGGCCCGGGCTTCAACGTCTTCGCGGTCGTCGACGGCACGATCGTCACGCCGGCCAGCGGCGTGCTCGAGGGCATCACGCGGCGCACGCTGCTCGAGCTCGCGCAGGCGCAGGGCCGGCCGCTGCGTGTCGGCGCGCTCCCGGTGGCCGAACTGCGGCGCGCGAGCGAGGTCTTCCTCAGCAGCACCGGCGGCGGCGCGATCGGCGTGAGCTTCGTCGACGGCGTGCCGGTCGCCGGCCGCGCGGCGGGCGAGTTCGGCCCGGTCACACGCGCGCTGCAGGCCGGCTACTGGGCGCTGCACGACGACCCGCGCCACGCCGAGCCGGTGCGCGGCGCGAACTAGTTTTGGCGAGGTTGTCGAACGCGGCGCCGCGAGCGCGTCTATGCACAGGTGCGGCACATCGCCGCACCGCCCCCTGAGGAGCCGACGATGCAATACCTGGTGATGATCTACGCGAACGAAGCCGAAGAGAGCGCGATGCCGCCCGCCGAGATGGGCCGCGTCATGCAGGCCTACTCGGCCTACAGCGAGGCGCTGGTGAAGGCCGGTGCGATGAAGGGCGGCGAGCGCCTGCGCCCGTCGAGCGACGCGACCACGGTGCGCGTGCGCGACGGCAAGACGCAGGTGCTGAACGGCCCGTACGCCGAGACCCGCGAGCAGCTCGGCGGCTTCTACGTGATCGACGTGCCCGACCTCGACGCCGCGCTCGCGTGGGCCGCGCGCTGCCCGAGCGCGAGCTACGGCTCGATCGAGGTCCGGCCGCTCTGGGTCATGTGAGCCCCTCGTCCGACGAGTACGTCGGCCGGTCCCCCGAGGGGACGCGGGCCGGCTTGGGGCGGCCCGGCGCTCGGCCCGCCGAGGTGAGCCCCGAAGCTGTCGCCGAGGCGGTCGCACGCCACAGCTACGGCAAGCTCGTCGCGTACCTCTGCGCACGCACGCGCGACGTGGCCGCGGCCGAGGACGCGCTGGCCGCCGCGTTCGAGGCCGCGCTGCGCGACTGGCCGCTGCGCGGCGTGCCGGCGAGCCCCGAGGCATGGCTGCTGACGACCGCGCGGCACCGCCTGATCGACGCCGCGCGGCGCCGCCAGACGCACGACGCGGCGGCGCACGATTTGCTGCTGCTCGCCGACGTCTCGACCGACGACGCCGCGCCGCGCGCGATCCCCGACGACCGGCTGCTGCTGATGTTCGCGTGCGCGCACCCGGCGATCGACGCCGGCGTGCACGCGCCGCTGATGCTGCAGACGGTGCTCGGCTTCGACGCGGCGACGATCGCCTCGGCCTTTCTGGTCGCGCCGGCCGCGATGGGCCAGCGCCTGGTGCGCGCGAAGGCGAAGATCAAGCAGGCCGGCATCCCGTTCCGGCTGCCGGAGGCCGACGACCTGGCGCCGCGGCTGGCCGGCGTGCTGGAGGCGATCTACGCGGTGTTCGCCGAAGGCTGGGCCGACCCCGCCGGCACCGATGCGCGGCGCCGCAACCTCGCCGACGAGGGCCTGTGGCTCGGCCAGCTGGTCGCGACGCTGCTGCCCGACGAGCCCGAGGCGCTCGGCCTGCTCGCGCTGATGCTGCACGCGCAGGCGCGCCGCGGCGCGCGCCGCGACACCGCCGGCCATTACGTGCCGCTGGCCGAGCAGGACACCGCGGCGTGGGACGGCGCGCTGATCGACCGCGCCGAAGCGCTGCTGCGGCGCGCCAGCCGGCTCGGGCGCATCGGCCGCTTCCAGCTCGAGGCGGCGGTGCAATCGGCGCACAGCGTGCGGCGCCTGACCGGGCGTGCCGACTGGCCGGCGATCGCGCTGCTCTACGACGGCCTGCTCGCGCTGACAGGCTCGCCGGTGGTCGCGGTCAACCGCGCGGTTGCGCTCGCCGAGGCCGAGGGCGCGGCCGCTGGCCTGGCCGCGCTCGATGGCGTCGCCGCCGACCCGCGCCTGGCCGACCACCAGCCGTACTGGGCCGCGCGCGCCGGGCTGCTCGCGCGCCACGGCGACACGGCGGCCGCCGACGCCGCCTACCGCCGCGCGATCGGCCTCGAGGCCGACCCGGCGGTGCGGCGCTTTTTGCACCAGCGGCGCGAGGCGCTCGCGACGGAGTGATGCCGATCACTTCCCTGGGCGACTCGCATTACTACTGTGAGTTTGTCCAGTATAGTTGGCGCAGGTAGCACTTTGCGCGCGCCGCGGCGCAACTGACAACGTCACCACGGAGTGAGTCGGATGGAGGGGTTCAAGTACCGGCAGACTGGCGTGAGTCGCAGCGCCAAGCAACCGCTGCTGGAGTTTGTCCTTGACGGGCTGCGAGCGGGCGGCTGCACGATCCTGCATTCAAGCGATGCCCGTCATGCGCCCTTCTTCATCACCTATGAGACAGCCGGTGGAGAACGCAACGGCGTCTTGGTCTATGCGTTCTTGGCTAACTCGAAAGTCACCAAGAATCGGCCGATCGACGAGCATCGGTTCCAAGTCAAGTACGGCGGCGACGTCCGTGCCTCGCTTGACATCGAACAAGACCCGGCCGGGCTGGTCACAACGATCTTCGTGGGCATTGATGTCGAACTGGGAATTCTGGTCGGTGCCGATCCGGTACTCCACGATGGCACACCAATGTTCATCAGCATCGAGTTCAAGCGCCGAGACGTTGAACAGGTACTCAAAAAGGGCTGGCATGCCTGGGAGCGCGACAGCACTCGACGCGTCGGCGAGCCGGTCGAAACTCTCGTGGCGGTGCGGCGCGATCGAATTCTTGACTACATCCGATTTGAGCGCGCGGCGGTCGGTCTCGATCAGGGGCACCGGCAACTGTTGGCAGAGCGCGCGTTGATGGTCCAGGCCGTGGACGCCGTCGCTCAACACTTACTGATCAGGGAACTCGGGTTGCCGGAGGGAGCCTTGCTCGACCTGATCCATCAAACCGGCCGCCTGAAAATGGCAGTGAGAGGATGGGTCGCGGAAGTCCACCTGGAAGAATTGCTCCAGCGACTGCCCGGCGTGGATGATTGCCATCGATTGGACGGAGAGGGGCGGCCCGATCTCTCCGTCCGCTATCGTGGGAGGGCACCGGTGCTGATTGAGTGCAAGAACGTCCTGCGGACAGTCACCGGCGACGGCATGCCGCGCATCGATTTTCAACGAACCCGTGCATCGAAGGCCGACCCTTGTTCCCGCTACTACCGCGCCGCGGAATTTTCGGTACTGGCGGCCTGCCTTCATGCTCGGACAGAAAACTGGGAGTTCAAGTTCGCACCAACAGCGGCGCTGCCCCCGCACGCGACCTGCGCGGGCCGGCTCAAGAGCGCCTTAAAGGTGGACGCGAGTTGGTACGCCGATGCCGAAGCCGTCCTCGATCTCGTGAGCGTACGCGCATGAGCGAACCACTTTCCGTGTTGAGCCTGTTCACGGGCGTGGGCGGGCTCGACTTTGGATTCGAGGCCGCCGGATATGACACCAGGGTTGCACTCGAGATGGATCATGCGTGCTGCAACAGCCTGCGAGCCAGCCGGCCTTGGCCGGTCATCGAAGCCAATCTCCTGGCAACGCCGACCGAGCAAATTCTGAAGGTGGGGAAGTTGAAGACCGGCGCTGTCGACGTGTTGATCGGCGGCCCGCCGTGTCAGCCCTTCTCGAAGAGTGGCTGGTGGAAGTCCGGCGACAGTTTGCGTCTGGACGATCCTCGCGCCAGCACGTTGTCGGGCTACTTGCGGGTGTTGCGCGAGTCCAAGCCGCGCGCCTTTCTGCTCGAGAACGTCGAAGGGCTGGCCTTCGGCGGGAAGGATGAGGGATTACGTCTGCTGCTCAATGCCGTGGGCGAGATCAACGCCACGGTGGGAACCAACTATCGGCCCGTGGTGATCACCCTCAACGCGGCTGACTTCGGCGTGCCTCAAACGCGGAGCCGGGTGTTTGTGATCGCTGCACGCGACGGCACCGTCTTCACTCCTCCCCAACCCACACACCACGATCCTTCGTCCGAGCGTGAGCGTGCAGATGGCTCGGCGTGGTTGACCGCTTGGGACGCGATCGGCGAACTCCCCGCGCCTGAGGAGCACGGCTTGGAGCTGACTGGCAAGTGGGCCGACCTCCTGCCGAGCATCCCGGAGGGCCAGAACTATCTGTGGCATACAGACCGCATGGGTGGCGTGCCACTCTTTGGCTGGCGCCGCAGGTACTGGAACTTTCTGCTCAAGCTTGCAAAGCACCGGCCCGCGTGGACCGTTCAAGCGCAGCCGGGTCCGGCTACCGGCCCCTTTCATTGGGACAACCGAAGGCTGAGCGCCATCGAACTCGCACGAATACAAACCTTCCCGAAGGACATCAGCATCACGGGCAGTCGAATCGACGTTCAACGTCAGATCGGCAATGCCGTCCCGAGCTTATTGGCCGAGGTACTGGCACGCGAGATGAAGCGGCAATTCTTTGGCGTCTCTCGGCGACGGTCGGCGCCCAGTCTCCTGCCAACCCGCGCGCGATTTGTTCCGGCTGCAGAGCCTTGCGGCCCCGTCCCGGGGAAGTTCCTGCCCTTGGTCGGGGCACACGCACCCCATCCGGGAACCGGCCGCGGCTTTCTGTACCGTGACCTGGAACTGGCCGACTTCGTGTAGCGAGCCGAGGTTGATCTCCACCGGCGCCGGCTGACGACCGTTCGCGCCGCCGCGCCGACGATTCGTCGCACGCGGCCGCCGCGGCGCGGCATCCGCCCCTACGATCGCGCCCAACGAATCAACGGGGAGCGGCGATGGCGGCAGCGATGCTGGAGGTACAGGGCCTGCGCAAGCGCTACGGCGAGCGCACCGCGGTGGCCGACGTGTCGCTGCAGGTGCGCGCCGGCGAGGTGCTCGGGCTGCTCGGGCCGAACGGCGCGGGCAAGTCGACGACGGTCGGCATCATCAGCGGCCTGACCGCGCCCGACGCCGGCTCCGTCACCGTCGGCGGCGCGACGTTCGTGGCCGACGAGTTCGCGTACAAGCGCCGCATCGGCCTGGTGCCGCAGGATCTGGCGCTGTTCGAGGATCTGCCGGCGCTCGCCAACATCGAGCTCTTCGGCGCGCTCTACGGGCTGCCGAAGGCGACGCTGAAGCGGCGCGCCGCCGAGGTGCTGGCGATGGTCGGCCTGGCCGACCGCGCGAAGGACAAGCCGGCCACGTTCAGCGGCGGCATGAAGCGGCGCCTGAACATCGCCTGCGCGCTGGTGCACGACCCCGACGTGCTGCTGCTCGACGAGCCGACCGCCGGCGTCGATCCGCAGAGCCGCAACGCGATCTTCGACAACCTCGAGCTTCTCAAGCGCGCCGGCAAGGCGCTGGTCTACACCACGCACTACATGGAAGAGGCCGAGCGGCTGGCCGACCGGATCGTGATCATCGACCACGGCCAGGTCGTCGCCAGCGGCACCCAGGCCGAGCTGGTGCGCACGCTGCCGGCGGCGCAGACGCTGCAGGTCGAGTTCGACGCTGCGGCCACGCTCGACGCCGGCGCGTTCGCCGCGATCGACGGCGCGAGCGTGCTGCGCGCCGAGCCGGGCCACGTGACGCTCGGACTCGTCGATCTGGCGCGCGACACGCCCGCGGTGCTCGCGGCGCTGGCCGCGCGCGGCGCCGTCGTGCGCCACCTCAATTCCGGCCGCGCGACGCTCGAGGACGTGTTCCTCGCGCTCACCGGCCGCCAGCTGCGCGATTGAACAGGAATCACCCATGAACGCCTTCCTCGCCCTCGTCGGCAAAGACCTGCGCCTGTACTTCTCGAACCGGCGCTCGGTGATCATGGCGATCGTCGCGCCGATCCTGATCGCCGCGTTCTTCGGCAGCCTGTTCGGCCGCGGCGAGAACAAGCCGGCGAACATCCCGGTCGCGATCACCGATCTCGACCGCAGCGCGCTCTCGGCGAAGATCGTCGCGGCGCTGCGTGCCGACGGCGCGCTCGCGGTCAGCGAGCTCTCGGCCGACGTCGGCGCGGCGCAGGTGCGCGCCGGCACGCAGCGCGCCGCGATCGTGCTGCCGGCCGGCTTCGGCGAGCAGGCCGGCCGCGCCCTGTTCGGCGGGCGCGACAAGCCCGAGATCGTGGTCACCGTCGATCCGTCGCAGAGCATGGTGATGCCGCTGGTGCGCGGGCTGCTCGCACAGCACGTGATGGAGCACGTGAGCCAGTCGGTGTTCAGCGGCGCGCTGCCGGTGATGGGCGACCTGAAGGCGCAGGCGCTGAAGAACGAGGCGCTGCCGGCCGAGCGGCGCGACGAACTCGTCGCGATGTTCGACAGCGTCGCCAAGGTCACGACACGCAACGCGTCGACCGCTGCGGCGCTGGCGTCGGGGGCCGCGTCGTCGGCCGGCGACGGCGGCGCGGGCAGCTTCAGCATGCCGTTCTCGACCCGCGAGGTCGAGGCCAGCTCGAAGCCCGAGACCAAGTACAACAGCTACTCGCACTCGTTCGCCGGCATGGGCGTGCAGTTCATCCTGCTGATGGGCGTCGACATGGCGGTGGGGCTGCTCACGATGCGCCGCCTCGGCCTGTGGAAGCGGCTGCGCGCGGCGCCGCTGTCGCGCGCCAAGCTGCTCGGCAGCCGCATCGCCAGCACCGCGCTGATCGCGCTGATCGTGTTCGCGGTGATCTATGCGGTCGCGATCGCGGCGTTCGGCGTGCGCATCGACGGCAGCGCGCTCGGCTTCGGCGCGGTGCTGATCGCGTTCGCGTTGTTGACCGCGAGCTTCGGCCTGCTCGTCGCCGCGCTCGGCAAGACGCCCGAGGCGACGCGCGGCCTGGCGATCCTGGCGACGCTCTTGCTCGTGATGCTCGGCGGCGCGTGGGTGCCGTCGTTCATCTTCCCGGCGTGGCTGCAGCAGATCTCGCTGTTCGTGCCGACGCGCTGGGCGATCGACGGGCTCGACGCGATGAGCTGGCGCGGCCTGCCGCTCGAGGCGGCGCTGATGCCGGTGGCGGTGCTGCTCGGCTTCGCGGCGGTTTTCAGTGCGCTCGCGGTCGCGCGTTTCCAGTGGGACGAATAGGCCGTTGGAGCGCGGATCGGTAGCACGCGCGAGCCGCGCGGCGCTACGCGCCGTCGTTCGCGTCGGACGCCTTCTCTTCCTTCTCGCGCCGGAACTGCGGGCGGCGGCCATCGAGCCAGTCGGCCAACTCGCGCATCAGCGCCTCGCCGGCGTCGCGGCGCATCTCGACCGGCAGCACCGTGCCGCCGTCGAACAGCAGCTGCAGGCGCACGCGGTCGTGGTGCTGCGAGCTGTCTTCGACGCCGGCGGCGAAGCATTCGAGCGCCGGCTCCATCGTGTCGCGCGAACGGCGCGCCCGCGCGGTCGTCGCCAGCAGCGAGAACGCGACCGCGGCCGCGAGCTCGGTGGTGATCGCGATCTCGAGCGGCGAGCGGGCGTCGCCGTGGTGGGCCTGCGCCTTGACGATGATCGAATCGCCCTGCGTCGCAGCCTGCACGTCGTCGACGGCCTCGATCGCGACGGTCAGTGGAGTCTTGGGGCTCATGGTGCTTGTTGAGGGTGGTTCGGCGACGGCACGAGGCCATCACCTTGCGAGCCATTTTTCCCACGCATCCGCGTTGCAACAAGGCAGCGCGGCCGCATCGGGCGGTAGGCGAACTCCGACGCTTGGCGCGCGGCGAGGGCGCCGCCGCGTCAGCGGATTCCGACAGACGCGCGGGTTCTCAACGCCGCTCGACGATCACCGGCACCAGCTGCAGTGCGTCGCGCACCCGCTCGGCCACGCCGCGCGCCTCGTCGCGGCTCGGGTAGGGACCGGCCTGCAGGCGAAACATCGACGCGTCGCTGAACACCGCAAGCAGCGGCGCGAGCCAGTCGAGTTCGGCGGCGACACGCTGCTGGAAGCCCTCGGCGCCGTCGCGCGCGCGGAACGCGCCAAGCTGGACCCAGAAGCCGCGCGCCGGCGTCGTGAAGGCACGCGCGGCCGGGGCGTCGCGCACCGCCTCGGGCGGCGCAGGCAGCGGCGTGGGCACGAC
>DATMIN010000230.1:0-2375 GCA_035554275.1 Burkholderiaceae bacterium | reverse complement strand
CAGGAACACCTGGCTGATCTGCAGCGAGCGATAGCGGTCGCGGCCGCTGAGCGAGTTGCCGTCGCGGTCGGCGTACTCGACCTCGTAGAGCTCGAGCCCGGCGGCCTGCGCCGCGACCTTCGCGAGCTCGGTCTTGCCGGTACCCGGCGGCCCGTACAGCAGCACGTTGACGCCGGGCTCGCGGCGCGCCACGGCGTTGGCGAGCAGCGCGGTCATCATGCGCTGGTCGGTGCCGACGAAATCGAAATCATCGACGCCGAGCTCGCTGCGATTCGCCGGCCGCGTGAACACCGCCATCAGGTCCGACGGGCCTTCGTACTTGCGCATCAGCACCGGCGGCAGTTGCTCGCTGACCTTCATCAGGTCGGCCAGGTCGGTGATGTTGTGCTCGGAGATCAGGTTCTCGACCATGCCGATGCGCTCGAGCCGCGAGCCGGCACGCAGCGCCTCGGCCACGTCGGTCTCGCTGACGCCGGCGACGCGCGCGATCGCGGCGTACGCCTCCTGCGCGTTGCTGACCTTGAACTCGACCAAGAGCCCGCGCAGGTCGCGCTGGTAGCGCGCGAGCGTGCCGTACAGCAGCAGCGCGCGCTCGGCCGGGTTCAGCTGCAGCAGCCCGGCGAGCGCGTCGATGTTCTTCTGCACCAGCGTCGATTCCTTCTTCAGGCTGCGGCCGAGCCAGTCGGCGGTGGCGCCGAGCACGGCGAGCAGATCCTTCGGTGCGTCCTTGATGTACTCGTCGATGTAGAAGAACAGCGTGCCTTCTTCATACGGGCCGCGCCAGCCGCCGTGGCGCGCCATGAAGGCCGCGTCGTCGAGGGCGGTGTGCCCCTTCCAGTGCTCGTTGCCCTTGCAGCGCATGGCGAGAAAGCCGCGCAGCCGCGCCAGCACCGAGCCGGGCCAGACGAGGTGCTTGCCGGTCAGCGAGAGCAGGCTGTTCCAGTCGCGCCGCAGGTTGAAGCGGCCGGCGTTGTGCATCGTCAGCGTCAGCACGAACTGCGAGCACATGCGGTCGAGCACCGGCGCCTCGGCGAGGCCGGGCGACAGCAGCAGCCTGGCATCGGCGTGGCTCTTGACCATGGCACCTCCGTGCGGTGAGTCGGCGGGCCATCTTGGCCCAGACTGCCGGGCTCGGCAAGCCCCGCACCGGGGCGCGTGAGGTCAGTGAACCACGAGCGGCTGCTGCATCAGCGACGCGAAGGTGCCGATGAAGTCGTCGATCTCTTCTTCGGACGGCTGGGTCTCGATCAGCGCCTGCACGCCTTCCTTGAAGTGCTCGGCCATCGCGCCCTGCAGGAAGATTTCCTTGCGCGCGAACTTGTCGACGATCTCGTAGCCGCCGTGGCTGAGCGGCTGCTCGTCGTCGGGCGCGGCCGGCGCCGCGCCGGGCGGCACCGCGGCCGCGACATCGAACACCACCACCGCAAAACTGTCGGAGTTGTAGAGCATCTGCATCGAGAGTCTCCTGTGTTCGACCAACTGAGACCTACAACGCAAATTTCAAGCCAATGGCCGACAGGCGTAGGCGGTTTCGCGCGGTTTCGTCGTTCAGTGGGGTCTTTCAATTCGCCGGCCGCACCTCGAGCAGGCGCAGGTCGTAGCCGTCGTCGCTCGGCCCCGACTTCTGCATCGCGCGCAACGGCAGCTCGTGATGCGTCGGGTCGAGCCAGACCTGCACGTTGGTGTCGTTCGGGTCGCGCGGCTCGCGGATGAACTTGACCGCGTCGACCGCGCCGCCGGGCCCGGCGATCGATTCCGCGCCGAGGCAGCGGAACACCCACACCCCAGCGTCGCCGCGCGAGCCGGTGACGAACATCACCACCCTGGCGCCGGCCTTGGCGAGCTGCGGCTCGGCCGAGACGATGCCGGCGAGCTGCACCATCCAGCTCAGGCGGTCTTGCGCGCCCGGGCGCAGCGCGAATTCCTTCTTCGTGCCCGAGTAGCTGATCTTGGCGGCGTCGCGCTGGAAGTTCGCGGCCATCGGCGCGCGGCCGAGGCGCTTGTCGAGAAAGCGTCTCGGCGCGAGGCCGGCGGCGTCGAGCGCGCCGTTGCTGGTCTGCGTCAGCGCCGCGATGCCGGCCACGCGCGCCTCGAGCGTCAGCTCGTACTGGTCGCCGCGCACGCGCCACGACAGCTCGCCGTTGCCGCGCAGCGAGCCGTGCGTGACCTCGTAGCGCAGCGTCATCGGCGGCGGCAGCTTGGTGCGGTACGACGGGATCGCTTCGTCTTCGGCGGTGGGGGAAGCGTCCGGCGCGGACGCCTGCGCCAGCAGGATCGGCACCGCGGCGGCTTCGGGCTCGGGCTGAGGCTCGATCAGCGTCGGCGCGGGCTCGGGGCGCGCCGGGCTCGCGAGCGCGACGCGGACCAGCGCGGCG
>DATMIN010000229.1:0-6211 GCA_035554275.1 Burkholderiaceae bacterium | reverse complement strand
CGGTGCGCTTTCGGGGGCCGGCCGATGCCATCCACCACGGCGTCGCCCTGGTGCCCGAAGAGCGCAAGCGTGAAGGCATCGTGCCGATGCGTTCGGTGCTCTCGAACGCCGGCCTGCCGAACCTGCGCAAACTCAACCGCTTCGGATGGTTGAAGGAGGGCGTGCTGAAGTCGCGCATCGGCGCCGACGCGGCACGCGTGAACCTGCGGCCGCTTGCCCTGGATCGGCAGATCCGCTTGTTCAGCGGCGGCAACCAGCAAAAGACGATCGTCTGCCGCTGGCTGAGCGCCGGCATGGATGTGCTGATCTTCGATGAGCCCACACGCGGCATCGACATCGGTGCCAAGCAGGAGATCTACCAGCTGATCGAAGCGCTGGCCCAGGAAGGCCGCGCCATCGTGGTGGTGTCTTCGGAATTGCCGGAAGTGATTCGCCTGTCCGACCGAATGCTGGTGATGCAGGGTGGCCGCATCGCCGGAGAGTTGGCGCACCCCGACCACTTCAGCGAAGAAGCCATCATGACTTTGGCGGTCTCGCGCGAGACCCCCGCCCATTGAGACACCGCACATGAACACCGTGACGATTCCCCAAACTGCCGCAACCGCGTCGGCGCAACGGGCCAACCCGCTCGGCCTGTCCTGGCGTGACATGGGCACCCTGATCGGTCTGGTGCTGATCTTCGCGGTGTTTGCCGTGCTGTCGCCGACGTTTCTGAGTTCGCGCAACCTCGTCAACATCCTGCAGCAGAGCAGCATCAATGCCTGCATCGCGGTGGGCATGACTCTGGTGATCATCTCCGGGGGCATCGACCTCTCGGTCGGGCCCGTCGCCGCCCTGTCGGCGGTCATCTCCGCCACGTTGCTGGCCTCTGGCGCGCCAGCGTGCGCCGGCGTGGCCGCGGGCCTGGGCGTGGGCATCGCCTGCGGCGTCCTGAATGGTGTGCTGGTGGCCTACGGCGGCCTCCAACCCTTCATCGTCACGCTGGGTACGCTGAGCATCTTCCGCGCGCTGGCGCTCATCTACACCGGCGGCAATCCGGTCTTCAGCATCCCGACCGAGTTCCGCGAGTGGTTCGCGGCGTCGCCACTGATGTTGCCGATGCCGGTGATCATCGTCTGCGTGGTGGGCCTGTTGGCTTGGACGCTGCTGCGCAAGACGCCGCTGGGCGAGTACCTCTACGCCGTGGGCGGCAACGAGGAGGCCGCGCGCCTGGCCGGCGTGCCGATCGAACGCACCAAGATCGCCGCGTATGCGATCAGCGGCGGCCTGGCCTCACTCGCCGCGCTGGTGGTCGTGGCGCGATTGGGCGCGGCAGAACCCATTTTGGGCAACCTGTGGGAATTGGAAGCCATTGCCGCGGCCGCGATCGGCGGGGCCTCGCTGTTGGGGGGCAAGGGCGGAATCGTCGGGACGCTGTTGGGCGCCATCATCCTGGGCGCGATGCGAAATGGCCTGACGCTGCTGAACGTGCAGGCGTTCTACCAGTTGCTGGCCACTGGCGTCGTGATCCTGCTGGCCATGCTGGTCGATCGGCTCACACGGGGTCGTGGCTGAGGCCGTTCCCGACGGCCCCCCACGCGCCGACCCATTGCATCGGCCCCACACCATGAATCCAACGATCGCCGTTCTTGGCAGCCTGCACCTGGATGTCGTCGTGCGCGCACCGCGCCTGCCCCTGCTCGGCGAGACGCTGATCGGCAGTTCGCAGGTCTTGCAGGCGGGCGGCAAGGGCTTGAACCAGGCCGTGGCCTGCGCACGGGCCGGTGTCGCCACGCGCATGCTGGGCGCGATCGGAGACGATGCTTTCGGACGCTCGCTGATCGCGCATCTGGTCGCGAGTGCGGTGGACGTCGACAACGTCGTCACGCTGCGCGGTCACGCATCCGGCATGAGTGTGGCCATCGTCGAGGATGCGGGTGATTACGCCGCTGCGGTGGTGTCAGGTGCCAATGCCGAACTGTCTGAATCGATCGTTGCTGCCTGGGAGCCCGCATTGCGCAACGCAGCGGCGTTGGTGCTGCAAAACGAGGTGCCTGTTGTGGCCAACATGGCGGCGGCGCGCTTCATGGCCTCGCTGGGGCGGCCCGTCATCCTCAACGCAGCGCCCACACGCGACTTGTCGCCCGAAGCGCTGGCCGGCGTCAGCTTGCTGGTGGTGAATGCTGTCGAGGCCGAGATGATGGGCTCGCCTGCAGTGAACGACTTGAAGACGGCCGAAGTCGCCGCGTCGTTCCTGCTCGAACGATTGGGCGCGGCCATCGTCGTGACCGCTGGCCCGAGTGGCGCGGCCTGGATCTCGCCAGACGGAGAACATGGACGTGTGAGCGGGCGCCGTGTCGAGGTCGTCTCCACGTTGGGCGCGGGCGACGCATTCATCGGCCACTTGGCATCGACACTGGTCGGGGGAGCGAAACTGGGCTCCGCGGTGGCCGCAGCCAACGAAGCTGCCGCCCAGCGCATCAGTGGTTCGTCGTAGCTGGCGTGTCTGGAAAGTCGCCGTCGACTCCAGGAACAGCGTCTCCAGCGGCTGCGCGTCGATCCACGCGATGACCCGGGTGTCGGGCGTCGGGCGCAGCGGCTCCGACACCACGTTGGTGTCCCGCAAAGATCACTCGAAGCTCAGCGGGCGGGCAGGGGCCTTGTCGTGCACCTGCGCGAAGACGGCGAACTCCTGCTCGGTGAGCCTGGCCTGCCGGCCCATGTCAGCCAGCAGCGAGCCCAGCTTGACCCTTCCGGCCGGGCTGACGGCGGACTCGAGGATCTCGCGCACCTCGGCCTCCATGCTGTGGCCGTGCTGGGCGGCCCGCAGGCGCAGGGTGCGGTGCACCTCGTCGGGAATGTCGCGGACTGTCAGCGTCGCCATCTTCATCGCTCCGTCGCGCCTTCAATGCATGCACCGTGCAGTCTCGCCTGCAAATCGGGCCGGCAATCCGACACCTGCGCGTCAGCGCCTTCGCTGCTTCGCCCAGTAGCCGAACTCGTCTTCGTGGCACTCGATGTCGACCTCGGTCGCGCGCGCGATCAGCCGCTCCTGCACCGCAGCGACCGCCTGGTTGTAGACGCTCGGCGCGATCTCTTCGAGAAAGAAGTGCAGCCACGCGGCGGCCTGGATGTTGCCGAGCTTGTCGCCGAAGGTCTCGAGGTGATAGCGCTCGATCGAGGCGATCGCGGTGGCGCGGGCTTCCTTGGCGAGTTCGATGGTCATCGTGCGGGTTCCTTCATTTCGGGCTGGCCGCCCATTCGGCCAGCAGTTCGGCTTCGCGCGCCGGCGTGAGCTTGCCGGCGCGGCGCGGGTCGTCGGGCGCGGGCACGCCCTCGTCGAGCACCGCGGCGATCGTCTCGTGCAGCGGCCGCGTGCGCAGGCCGGCGGCCGCGGCGCGGCTCAGGTCGCGGCCGAAGCCGGCGTACGCGGGGTCGATCGACGGCAGCCACACCGGCAGCTCGCTCCACGGCTGCACGCCGCGTTCGAGCAGGAAGGCTTCGCCGACGCGCACCGGCGCCGCCACCGGCAGCGCGCGAGCCGATGCCGCGCCGAGGCAGGCATCGATCAGCGTGCGCCACGAGATCGGCGCGCCGCCGACCGGGCCGCTGGCGTTGAACACGCCGCGCGTGCCGGCTTCGACGAGCGCGAGCATCCACGCCGCGAGATCGCGCACGTCGATGAACTGCAGCGCGCGATGGCCAGGTTCAGCAGGCACATCGGGCACGAGCATCGCGCCGCCGGCCGCGGCGCGCCACGGCCAGTACGAGAAGCGCCCGGTGCGATCGCCGGGGCCGACGATCAGCCCGGGCCGCACGATCAGCGCGCGCGCGCCGAACGCGCGCGTCACCTCGGCCTCGCACGCCGCCTTCTGCGCGCCGTAGTGGCGCAGGTCGCGGTCGTCGCGCGCGAGGCCGTCGAACGGCGCGAGCGGGTGGTCTTCGGCGGTGCCCGGCTGCGCGGCGTCGGCGTAGGCCGAGACGCTCGAGACGAACAGGTAGGTGTCGCACGTGGCGCGCAGCGCGGCGAGCGGCGCGTCCATCTGCGCCGGCACGTAGCCGCAGGTGTCGATGACGGCATCGAAGCGGCGGCCGGCGAGCGCGCTCAGGTCGCCGCTGCGGTCGCCGCTCAGCGCCTCGACGCCGGCCGGCCAGGCGGCGCGCGAACGGCCGCGGTTGAACACGCTCAGCGCGTGGCCGCGCGCGAGCGCCGCGTCGAGCAGCGCGGCGCCGAGGAACACGCCGCCGCCGAGGATCAGGATGCGCATCGGGCGGTTCGCTGTCGAGGCTCAGGCGAGCGTGGCGGGATCGAGGTTCGCGCCGCACACGATCAGCGCAACGCGCTCGCCGGCGCGCGGCCGCACCGCGCCGCACTGCAGCGCCGCCAGCGGCAGCGCCGCGGCCGGCTCGACCGCGAGCTTGAACTCGCGCCACAGGAAGCGCTGCGCGGCGATGATCGCGGCGTCGTCGAGCAGCAGCGCGTCGGCGATGTGGCGCTGCGCGATCGCCCACGCGATGCGGCCGATGCGGCGCGCGCCGAGCGCATCGGCCGCGACGCCGCCGACCGTCACGTCGACCGGCGCGCCGGCTTCTCGGGCGCGATACAAGGTCGGCGCGAGTTCGGGCTCGAGCGCGATCACGCGGCTGCGCCCGGCGAACCACGCCGCGATGCCGCCGACCAGCCCGCCGCCGCCGACGCTGACCAGCACCGCATCGGGCGCACCGCCAGCCTGCATCTCCAGTTCGCGCGCGAGCGTGCCCGCGCCGGCCACCACTTCGGGCTGGTCGTAGGCGTGCGTCATCAGCGCGCCGCTCTCGCGCTGGCGCGCCTCGCAGGCGGCGAGCGCGTCGGCGTAGACCGCGCCGGTGACGACGACCTCGGCGCCGAGCGCGGCGAGGCGCGCGCGCTTGACGGCCGAGGTCACGACCGGCACGAAAATCTCGGCGCGCACGCCGAGCGCGTTGGCCGCGAGCGCGGTCGCGATGCCGGCGTTGCCGCCCGACGCCGCGATCACGCCGGCCGGCGTGATCGGGTTCGCGAGCAGCCGGTTGAACATGCCGCGCGCCTTGAAGCTGCCCGAGCATTGCAGCTGCTCGAGCTTGAGCAGTGCCTCGAAGCGCGGCGTATCGGCCGGCAGGGCGAGCGCGGCGCTGTCGACGCGCCACAGCGGCGTCTCGCGCACGTGCGGCGCGATGCGCGCGGCCGCGGCCTCGATCGTGGCGGTGGTGAGGGCGTCGGCGAGCGCGCGGTCGTCGGGGCTCATGGGGCGGGCGGCATCGGATACGGCGACGAGTATCGCGCGCTCGCACTACGATGCGCGCAACGGCGCCGCCGGCGCCCGCCAGGAGCGACGGATGCAACTCGGAATGATCGGCCTCGGCCGGATGGGCGCGAACATGGTTCGGCGCCTGATGAAGGGCGGCCACGACTGCGTCGTGTTCGACCGCGCGCCCGCGGCCGTGCAGGCGCTCGAGACCGAGGGCGCGAGCGGCGCCACGTCGTTCGCCGCGCAGATCGCCAAGCTCGCGAAGCCGCGCACGCTGTGGCTGATGGTGCCGGCCGGCGTCGTCGACGCGACGATCGCCGAGCTGGCGCCGCTGCTCGAGCCGGGCGACACGCTGATCGACGGCGGCAACTCGTACTACGTCGACGACATCCGCCGCGCGAAGGAGCTGGCGGCGAAGCAACTGCACTACGTCGATGTCGGCACCAGCGGCGGCGTGTGGGGCTTGGAGCGTGGCTACTGCATGATGATCGGCGGCGAGCCCGCGACGGTGCGGCGGCTCGACCCGATCTTCGCGACGCTCGCGCCGGGCGTCGGCGATATCCCGCTGACGCTGGGCCGCAGCGGCGCCACGACCGCCGAGCACGGCTACCTGCATTGCGGCCCGAACGGCGCCGGCCACTTCGTCAAGATGGTCCACAACGGCATCGAGTACGGAATGATGGCCGCGTACGCCGAGGGCCTGGCGATCCTGAAGGCCGCCAACGTCGGCAGCGCGAGCCACGCGCACGACGCCGAGACCACGCCGATGCGCGTGCCCGAGCACTACCAGTACGAGATGCCGGTGCACGACATCGCCGAGGTCTGGCGCCGCGGCAGCGTGATCGCGTCGTGGCTGCTCGACCTGACGGCCAACGCGCTGAACGAGGACCCGCAACTCGCCCGCTTCTCTGGCCACGTCTCGGACTCCGGCGAAGGCCGCTGGACGATCCAGGCCGCGATCGACG
>DATMIN010000228.1:0-3460 GCA_035554275.1 Burkholderiaceae bacterium | reverse complement strand
ACCGCCGACGTGCAGGCCGATCGTCTGCACGCCGCGGCCGCACTGGCCGCGCGCTTCGAGTGCAGCGTCGTGCTGAAGGGCTCGGGCAGCGTGATCGCGGCACCGGGCGCGACGCCGCGCATCAACGCGACCGGCAACGCCGCGCTCGCCACCGCCGGCACCGGTGACGTGCTCGCCGGGTGGCTGGGCGGCCGCTGGGCGCAGCATGCGGATGGCGACGAGGCCGTGATCGCGTTCTCGGTGGCCTGCGCGTCGGTCGCCGAGCACGGCGCCGCGGCCGAGCCGCCGCCGTCCGGCGCGCTGCGCGCCGGCGACCTGATCGAGCGCCTGGCGACGCGCTGAACGCGAGGCGCCTCGCGGCGCCGCGATCAGCCGAGCGCGCGCGCCGCCTTGCCGGTCTCGAGCGCGCCCTGCGCGTGGCCGCTCTCGGGCACGGTCTCGCCGGTTCGATCCGACAGCGCCTCGAAGCGCGCCGCGACCTGCTCGGCCGCGTCGTCGGGCAGGCCGACGAAGATGCCTGGCGTCAGCGTGACGTGGGCGCGCTCGAACGCGCCGGCACCGGCGCACAGGATCGCGCGCGTCGGCGCGTCGTCGGCGACGAGCGCGAGCAGCCCCGGCGTCACCGCCTCGGCCCGCAGCAGCTTCAACACGGCCTCGGGCATCAGGTGCTCGGTCATCCGCGTCGCCGCGGTCGGCGCGAGGCAGTTGACGCGGATGTCGTTCTTCGCGCCTTCGATCGACAGCGTCTGCATCAGCCCGACCAGCGCCATCTTCGCGGCGCCGTAGTTCGACTGGCCGAAGTTGCCGTACAGGCCGGTCGACGAGGTCGTCATCACGATGCGGCCGTAGTTCTGCGCGCGCATCGCGTCCCACACGGCCTTGGTGCAGTTGACTGCGCCCATCAGGTGCACCTCGACGACGAGGCGGAAGTCGTCGAGCGCCATCTTCGCGAAGCTCTTGTCGCGCAGGATGCCGGCGTTGTTGACGAGGATGTCGATGCGGCCCCAGCGCGCGAGCGCGGCGTCGGCCATCGCCTGCACCGCCGCGGCATCGGTCACCGACGCGCCGTTGGCGACCGCCTCGCCGCCGGCGGCGACGATCTCGTCGACCACCGCCTGCGCCGCCTTCGAGCCGCCGCCATTGCCGTCGAGCGTGCCACCCAGGTCGTTGACCACCACCTTCGCGCCGCGCGCGGCGAGCGCGAGCGCATACTGCCGGCCGAGGCCGCCGCCGGCACCGGTCACGATGGCCACGCGGCCGTCGAATCGAAGCGTCATCGCCGGGCCCCCGATTTGCCGCCGGCAGACCGGCCGCCGCCCTCGCGCGCCGCCTTCTTCGCGGCGCGCACCGGGTGCGCCCCGCTGCCGCTGCCGCCGCGGGTCTTGCGCTTGGTCGCGGCCTTGACCGCGCGGTCGGTGTCCTTCACCACCGCCAGCTCCGCGGCCGCGGCGGCGCTCTTGTCGCGCCGCACGCGCAGCACGCTGGCGTCGTCCTCGCCGTCGCGCACGAGACGGAAGTCGATCTTGCGGCCATCGAGGTCGACGCGGCTGACCTGCACCCGCACCCGCGACCCGACCGCGTAGCGCACGCCGCTGCGCTCTCCGCGCAGTTCCTGGCGGACCTCGTCGAAGCGGTAGTACTCGCCGCCGAGCTCGGTGATGTGCACCAGGCCCTCGACGTACAGGCCGTCGAGCGTGACGAACAGGCCGAAGCTCGTCACCGCGGTGACGGTGCCGCCGTATTCCTCGCCGAGGTGCTCGCGCATGTAGCGGCACTTGAGCCACGCCTCGACGTCGCGCGAGGCTTCGTCGGCGCGGCGTTCGTTGACGCTGCAGTGCACGCCCGCCACCTCCCACTTCTCTTCCTCGGCGGTGGCCTGGCGCACCGGCTTGGTCGTCTTGCGGTTGCTCGGTGCGGGGTTGCTCGCGCCGGTGACGAGGTGGTAGCGCTTGCCGCCGAGCAGCGCCTTGATCACGCGGTGCACGAGCAGATCGGGGTAGCGCCGGATCGGGCTCGTGAAGTGGGTGTAGGCCTCGTACGCCAGCCCGAAGTGGCCGCTGTTGATGCCGGTGTAGATGGCCTGCTGCATCGAGCGCAGCAGCATCGTGTGGATCTGGGTCGCGTCGGGCCGATCCTTGGTCGCCGCGGCGATCGCCTGGAACTCGCCGGGCTTCGGATCGTCGCCGATCGACAACCCCAGGCCGAGCGCGCGCAGAAAGTTCTGCAGCAGCACCTTCTTCTCCGGCGTCGGCCCCTCGTGCACGCGGTACAGCGACGGGTGCTTCGCGCGCGCGATGAAATCGGCCGAGCACACATTGGCCGCGAGCATCGCCTCCTCGATCAGCTTGTGCGCCTCGGTGCGGGTGCGCGGCACGATCTTCTCGATCCGGCCGTTGTCGTCGCAGACGATCTGCGTCTCGGTGGTCTCGAAGTCGATCGCGCCGCGCCGCTGGCGTTCTTTCAGCAGCGCGCGGTAGACCTCGTGCAGGTTCAGCAGATCGGGCACGAGCTCCTTGCGCTTGGCCGCCTCGGGGCCGCGCGTGTTGGCCAGGATCGCCGCGACCTCGGTGTACGTGAAGCGCGCCTGCGAGCAGATCACCGCCGGGAAGAACTGGTAGGCGTGGATCTCGCCGCTGGCGGTGACCAGCATGTCGCAGACCATCGCGAGCCGGTCTTCGTACGGGTTCAGCGAGCACAGGCCGTTGCTGAGCTTCTCGGGCAGCATCGGGATCACGCGGCGCGGGAAGTAGACCGAGGTCGCGCGCTCGTAGGCGTCGTCGTCGATCGGCTCGCCCGGCTTCACGTAGTGGCTCACGTCGGCGATCGCCACGATCAGGCGCCAGCCGTTGTTCGCCTTGACGCGGCCGATCTTCGCGGGCTCGCAGAAGACGGCGTCGTCGAAGTCGCGGGCGTCCTCGCCGTCGATCGTGACCAGCGGTGTGTCGCGCAGGTCGAGCCGCTGGCCCAGGGGGGCGGCGCGGGCACGTTCGGCCTCCTCGAGGGCGGCCGGCGGGAACTCGACCGGGATGTCGTTGGCCGCGATCGAGATCAGGCTCACGGTGCGCGGGTCGCTCATCGGCCCGACGCGCTCGATCACGCTCGCGCGCCGGGCGAGTGCGCCGCCCGCCGGCTCGACCCAGACGATGTCGCCCGGCAGGGCGCCGTTCTTGTCGGCTGGCCGGATGTCGAAGCTGACTTTCAGCTTTCGGTCGGTCGGATTCACGAGGCCGATGCCGTTGCGGCCGTCGGGCTCCTCATAGAGGCCCAGCACCTTGCGCGGGGCGCTGCCCAGCAGGCGGATAACGCGGGCCTCGTAGGTGGTCTTGCCGCGGCGCTTCAGCGAGGCGAGCACGCGGTCGCCGACGGCGGGGGCCACGCCGCCGCGAGTTCCCTGCGGGACGATCTCGATGCGCGGCGGGGGGCCGTCTTGTTCTTCGTCGTGGCGGCGCGGCACGGCCAG
>DATMIN010000227.1:0-9690 GCA_035554275.1 Burkholderiaceae bacterium | reverse complement strand
CATCGGTGGCACCTGCGCGATCGGGCCGACGAAGCGCGCGCACGCCGCCTCCAGCGCCGCGCGGTCGACCGCGACCGGGCGCTGCTCGAGCACCTCGCCCTCGGCATCGCCGGTGGTCGTGGTGACGCCGAGTGCGAGCGTCGCGCGGTAGCGCTTGTCGGCGTCCAGGCTCACCTGCGAGAACTTCGTCGCGGCGCCGAAGCACAGCGGCAGCAGGCCGGTCGCGAGCGGGTCGAGCGTGCCCGTGTGACCGGCCTTCTCGGCGCGGTACAGGCGCTTGGCGATCTGCAACGCCGCGTTGCTCGACAGGCCCAAGGGCTTGTCGAGCAGCAGCACGCCGTGGACGGCGCGGCGTTGAATGCGAGGGCGCTGCGCTTGCACGATCTCAGTCTTCTTTCGCGCGCGTCGAATTGGCCTTCGCGATCAGCTCGCTCAGCTCCAGCGCGCGCTCGGTCGTGCGGTCGAACTTGAAATGCAAGGTCGGCACGGTGTGGATCTGCAGCCGCTTGAACAGGCCGTTGCGGATGAAGCCGGCGGCCTCGTTCAGCGCCGCTTCGCACTCGGCGGCGTCGCCGATCAGGATCGAGAACAGCACGGTCGCGTGCGCGTAGTCGGCCGTGACCTCGACCGCGTTGATCGTGACCATGCCGATGCGCGGATCCTTCAGGTCGCGGATCAGCTCGGCCACGTCGCGCTGGATCTGGTCGGCCACGCGGAAGCCGCGGTTCGGGATGGATCGCTTGTGTTTCATATCGGGGACGCTCCAAACACGAACCCCGCCACTTTGCGGGTGGCGGGGTTCGGGGTGAGACCGGAAACCGCCCTACAGGGTGCGGGCCACTTCCTTCACCTCGAAGAACTCGAGCTGATCGCCTTCCTTGATGTCGTTGTAGTTCTTCAGCTTGATGCCGCACTCGAAGCCGGACGCGACCTCGCGCACATCGTCTTTCAGGCGCCGCACCGATTCGACCTCGCCGGTGTAGACGACGACGTTCTCGCGCAGCAGGCGGAAGCGCGCACCGCGCCGCACCAGGCCGGCGGTGACCATCGAGCCGGCCACCGTGCCGATCTTGCTGGCCACGAACACCGTGCGGATCTCGGCGGTGCCGATGACCTCTTCGCGCTGCTCGGGCGCGAGCATGCCGGTCATCGCCAGCTTCACCTCGTCGACCGCGTCGTAGATGATGTTGTAGTAGCGGATGTCGACGCCGTTGTTCTCGGCCAGCTTGCGCGAGCCGGCATCGGCGCGCACGTTGAAGCCGATGATCACGGCCTTCGACGCGATCGCGAGGTTCACGTCGCTCTCGCTGATGCCGCCGACCGCGGCGTGCACGACCTGCACCTTGACCTCGGCCGTCGAGAGCTTCAGCAGCGACTGCGCGAGCGCCTCCTGCGAGCCCTGCACGTCGGCCTTGACGATCAGCGGCAGGGTCTGCGTGGCGCCCTGCCCCATTTGATCCATCATGTTCTCGAGGTTCGCGGCCTGACGCTTGGCGAGCTTCACGTCGCGGTACTTGCCCTGGCGGAAGGTAGCAATCTCACGCGCGCGGCGCTCGTCGCCCAGCACCATGAACTCGTCACCGGCCTGCGGCACTTCCGTCAAGCCTTGGATTTCCACCGGGATCGACGGGCCGGCCTCGGTGATCGGCTTGCCGTCTTCGTCGAGCATCGCGCGCACCCGGCCGAAGCTCGAGCCGGCGAGCACGACATCGCCGCGCCTGAGCGTGCCGCTCTGGACCAGCACGGTCGCCACGGGGCCGCGGCCCTTGTCGAGCTGGGCTTCGATCACCAGGCCCTTGGCCATCGAATCGACCGGCGCCTTCAGCTCGAGCACCTCGGCCTGCAGCAGCACCTGCTCGAGCAGCGTGTCGATGCCGGTGCCGGTGCGTGCCGACACGCCGACGAACGGCGAATCGCCGCCGAAGTCTTCCGGCACGACCTGCTCGGCCACCAGCTCCGACTTGACGCGCTCGAGGTTGGCCTCGGGCTTGTCGATCTTGTTCATCGCGACGACGATCGGCACGCCGGCCGCCTTCGCGTGGTGGATCGCTTCCTTGGTCTGCGGCATCACGCCGTCGTCGGCCGCGACCACCAGGATCACGATGTCGGTCGCCTTCGCGCCGCGCGCCCGCATTGCGGTGAACGCGGCGTGACCCGGGGTGTCGAGGAAGGTGATCATCCCGCGCGGCGTGTCGACGTGGTACGCGCCGATGTGCTGCGTGATCCCGCCGGCCTCGCCCGCCGCCACGCGCGAGGTGCGGATGTAGTCGAGCAGCGAGGTCTTGCCGTGGTCGACGTGGCCCATCACGGTCACGACCGGTGCGCGCGGCAGCAGCTCGTGCGTCGAGTCGGCGACTTCCTCTTCGAGGAACGCGTCCGGATCGTCGAGCTTCGCGGCCAGCGCGGTGTGGCCCATCTCCTCGACCACGATCATCGCGGTCTCCTGGTCGAGCTGCTGGTTGATCGTGACCATCTGGCCGAGCTTCATCAGCTGCTTGATCACCTCCGACGCCTTGACCGACATCTTGTGCGCCAGATCGGCGACGCTGATCGTCTCGGGCACGTGCACTTCCTGCACCTGCACGTCCTGCGGCGCGACGAAGTTCGACGGCGCGCCGTCGTTCCGATCACCGCGGCGGCCGACGCGCGGCGCGCGCCAGCCCGGGCGGTTGCCGCCGGCCGGCGCACGCGCGCCCGGCTTGAGCGCGCTGCGCTTCTTCGCGTCGTCGGCCCAGCTCGACGACAGCTTCTCGGACTTGATCGCCTTCTTGTCGCCGGGCTTGGCCGCGGTCGTGGGCGCGCCCGGGGCGCCGACCTTCTTGTGAATCGTGCCCTTGATCTCGGTCGCGGTCGGCTTGACTTCTTCCGGCTTCTTCGCGACGAGCACCTTTTTCGGCGCGTTCATCATCGCGCGGATCGCCGTGGCCTCGTCTTCGGCGGCCTTGCGGCGTTTGGCGAGATCGGCGGCACGCACCTTCTCTTCATCGACGACGTCGGCGGCCTTGATCACGCGCAGCGCGGGCTTCACCGGCTCGGCCGGCGCGGGCGCCGGTGCGACGGCCTCGGCGGCTTCGGCGGCCGGCTCGGCCTTGGCGGCGGCCTTGCCCTTGGCGGGCGGCGGTGCCGCGGCGGCGCGCACGGCCTCTTCGGCGGCGAGCTTGTCGGCGGCCTCGCGGGCGGCAGCAGCCAGCTCGCGGGCGCGCGCTTCCTGCTCTTCGCGCACGCGCCGCTTCTCGGCCAGATCGGCCTCCTGGCGGCGCAGCAGCTCGGCCTGCGCTTCGGCCTCTTCTTCGCGGCGCGCGAGTTCCTGCTCGTCGATCACCGGCACGGCCGGTTCGTCGGCGGTGGGCGCGGCGTCGTCGCGCTTGACGAAGGTGCGCTTCTTGCGCACCTCGACCTGGATGGTGCGGGCGCGGCCGCTCGAATCGGCCTGCTTGATCTCGCTGGTCGACTTGCGCGTCAGCGTGATCTTCTTGCGCTCGGCGGCCGGCGCGGTGCCGTGGCTCGCGCGCAGGTGGTCGAGCAGACGCTCCTTGTCGGACTCGGTCAGCGCATCGTCCGTCGACGCCTTGCGGACGCCGGCAGACTGCAGCTGCTCGAGCAGCACCGCGGCCGAGCGGTTCAGCTCGGCGGCGAGTTGGGCGACGGTGGTCGAAGCCATGGGTTGCGTTCCTCGGTATTCGGTAGCGGTCTTGCTTGTGTGGGATCGGGCGATCAGGTCGTGAACCAGTGTTCACGCGCCTTCATGATCAGTGCCTTGGCCTCTTCCTCGCCGACCGCCGTCAGCTCGACCAGCTCGTCGACCGCGAGGTCGGCGAGGTCGTCGCGCTTGTGCACGCCGCCATCGGCCAGCTTGCCGATCAGCTCGGGCGTCAGGCCTTCGAGGTCGCGCAGGTCTTGCGAGACATCGCCCTCTTCCTTCGCCAGCTCCATCGTCAGCAGCGCGTCCTTCGCGCGGGTGCGCAGCTCGTTGACGGTGTCTTCGTCGAAGCTCTCGATCTCGAGCATTTCCTGCATCGGCACGTAGGCCACTTCCTCGAGGCTGGCGAAGCCCTCGGCGATCAGGATGTCGGCGACCTCGGCATCGACGTCGAGCTTCTCGATGAACAGCTTGCGCACATGGTCGGACTCGGAGGCCTGCTTCGTCGCCGACTCTTCCGCCGTCATGATGTTGATGCGCCAGCCGGTCATCTCCGACGCGAGGCGTACGTTCTGGCCGCCGCGGCCGATCGCGATCGCGAGGTTTTCCTCGTCGACGACGACGTCCATCGCGTGGCGCTCCTCGTCGACGACGATTGACTGCACGTTGGCCGGCGCCAGCGCGCCGATCACAAATTGGGCCGGATCTTCCGACCACAAGACGATGTCGACGCGCTCGCCGGCGAGCTCGTTCGTCACCGCGTTGACGCGCGAGCCGCGCACGCCGACGCAGGTGCCGATCGGGTCGACGCGCTTGTCGTGCGAGACGACGGCGATCTTGGCGCGCGAGCCCGGGTCGCGGGCGCACGACTTGATCTCGAGCAGCCCCTGCTCGATCTCGGGCACTTCCTGCGCGAACAGCTCGATCATGAAGCCCGGCGCGCTGCGGCTGAGCAGGATCTGCGGGCCGCGCAGCGTCGGATCGACCTCGGCGATGTAGGCGCGCACGCGATCGCCCGAGCGCAGGTTCTCCTTCGGGATCATCTCGCTGCGGCGCAGCCGCCCTTCGATGCGGCCCTGCTCGACGATGATGTCGCCCTTGTCGAGGCGCTTGACGGTGCCGACGAAGACCTTCTCGCCGCGCGAGAGGAAGTCGGTCAGCAGCTGCTCGCGCTCGGCGTCGCGGATCTTCTGCAGGATCACCTGCTTCGCGGCCTGCGCGCCGATCCGGCCGATCGAGACCGACTCGACCGATTCCTCGATGTAGTCGTCGACCTCGATGTCGGCGATCTGCTCCTGCGCCTCGAACAGCAGGATCTCGGAGTCGGGCAGTTGCAGGCCGGCCTCGTTCGGCACGACGTGCCAGCGGCGGAACGTCTCGTACTCGCCGCTCTCGCGATCGACCGACACGCGCATGTCGACCTCGCCGCCGTGCAGCTTCTTCGACGCCGACGCGAGGGCGGCCTCGACGGCCTGGAAAACGACCTCGAGGTCCACGCTCTTCTCGCGCGAAATCGCGTCCACCAGCATCAACAGTTCGCGGTTCATTGAATACGACCTCCGTCCATCTCGTTTGACGCGAGCGCACCACCGGCGGCGGGGACCGGGGCCGCGGCGAGCCGCTTCCCCTTGAAGTCCACCACCGGCACGAGGTGTGCCTCCCGCACTTCGTCCAGTGAAAAATCGAGCGCCTGATCGGCGGCCGGCCCTGGGGTGGCCGAAGCGGCCTTGGCCGCCTTCTTCGCCACCGACGCGGGCACTGCGTCTGCCGTGAGCACCAGCCGCCACCCGTCGCCGCTTGGCTGCAACTCGCCGCGGAAGCGCTTGCGTCCCTCGAACGGCTGCTTCAGCGTCAGCTCGACCTGCTCGCCGGCGAAGCGCGCGTAGTCGGCGGCCTTCTTCAGCGGCCGGTCCAGGCCCGGCGACGACACCTCGAGCCGCTCGTACGCGCAGCCCTCGACCTCGAGCACGTGCTGCAGCTGGCGGGTGACGCGCTCGCAGTCGTCGACGCTGATGAAGGCCGATGCCGACGGCGGCTGGTGGTCGATCATGACGCGCAGGAGCCCGCCGGCGCTCTTCTCGGCGTCGACCAACTCGTAGCCCAACCCTGTGACCGTGCGTTCCACCGCACCCTGCCAATTCGTCATTACCGTCAACAATCGATCCCTGCACCGCGCCGAACCGCCCCGAAAACCGTTCGAGCAAAAAAAATGGGCTGGATGAATCCGCCCAAGACCGCGCTGGTATGTGACCAGTTCTAGCTATCCAGCAAAACGAGGATTGTACTCCGACGCTCCAGTACCGGCAAGACACGCGCGTGTCAAGACGGAGAGTTCACGCCCGGCCGCGTGCCAGAATCCGGCCCGACACTTTCGCAGGGTGGCCACACATGGGATTTCTCGCCGGCAAACGCTTTCTGATCACGGGCGTGCTCTCGAACCGCTCGATCGCCTACGGCATCGCGCGCGCCTGCCGCCGCGAGGGCGCGGAGCTCGCGTTCAGCTACGTCGGCGAGCGCTTCAAGGGCCGCGTGGCCGAGTTCGCGGCCGAGTTCGATTCGACGCTGGTGTACGACTGCGATGTCGCGAGCGACGCGCAGATCGCGGCGATGTTCGATGACCTCGGTGCGGTGTGGCCCGAGTTCGACGGCTTCGTGCACTCGATCGGCTTCGCGCCGAAGGAGGCGATCGCGGGCGACTTTCTCGAGGGCCTGTCGCGCGAATCGTTCCGCATCACGCACGACATCTCCAGCTACAGCTTCCCCGCGCTGGCGAAGGCCGCGGCACCGCACCTGCGCGCCGGCGGCGCGCTGCTGACATTGACTTACCTCGGCGCGCTGCGCAGCATGCCGAACTACAACACGATGGGCCTGGCCAAGGCCTCGCTCGAGGCGAGCGTGCGCTACCTCGCGGCCTCGCTCGGCCCGAAGGGCGTGCGCGTCAACGCCATCTCGGCCGGCCCGATCAAGACCCTGGCCGCCTCGGGCATCAAGGGCTTCGGCAAGATGCTCGAGGCCTCGAGCCGCTCGCCGCTCGGGCGCAACGTGACGATCGACGACGTCGGCAACGCCGCGGCGTTCCTGCTGTCCGATCTCGCCGCCGGCATCACCGCCGAGATCACCTACGTCGACGGCGGCTTCAGCCAGGCCACGCTCGGCGGGCTCGACGACGCGTGATCGGGTGACCGGCATCTCGTTGCCGCGGTGGCGGGCCGAGCGCCGGGCCGCTCCAGGGGCCGCGAGGCGGCCCACTTCGTGGACCTTGCCGGCCCGAACCCCCCCGGGGGGTCGATCGGCGTACTCGCCGATCGGGGGGCTGTCATGACAGCCCGGCTGCTGGGGGACGTCGGCGGCACCAACGCCCGCTTCGCCTGGCAGGACGCCGACGGCGCGCCGCTGCGCGACATCGCATCGATCCCGACCGCCGACCACCCGACGCTCGCCGCCGCCCTCGCCGCCTACCTGCGCGGCATCGGCCGCGCGGCGCCGCCGTGGTGCGCGATCGGCATTGCCAACCCGATCACCGGCGACGCGGTGCAGATGACGAACAGCCACTGGTCGTTCTCGATCGAGGCGGTGCGGCGCGAGTTCGGCTTCGAGCGCTTCATCGTGATCAACGACTTCACCGCGCTCGCACTCGGGCTGCCCGATCTGGCACCCGGCGACCTGCGCCAGCTCGGCGGCGGCGCGGCCGTCGCCGGCGCGCCGCTGGCACTGATCGGGCCGGGCACCGGCCTGGGCGTCTCGGGCCTCGTGCCGAGCGCCGCGCCGGGCTCGTGGATCGCGCTCGCCGGCGAAGGAGGCCACGTCACGCTCGCGGCCGGCAGCGAGCGCGAGGCCGCCGTGCTCGCCGTGCTGCGCGCGCGCTTCGGGCATGCGTCGGCCGAGCGCGCCGTCTCGGGCCCCGGCCTCGAGGCGCTGCACGCGGCGGTGTGCGTGCTCGACGGCGCGGTCGCCACGCCGCTCACCGCCGCCGAGATCGCCGATCGCGCGCTCGCCGCGAGCGATGCGCGCTGCGTCGAAGCGCTCGACCTGTTCTGCGCGTTTCTCGGCACGGTGGCCGGCAACCTCGCGCTGACGCTCGGCGCGCGCGGTGGCGTCTACCTCGGCGGCGGCATCGTGCCGCGCTGGGGCGATGCGTTCATGCGCTCGCGCTTTCGCGAGTGCTTCGAGAGCAAGGGGCGCTTTCGCGCCTACCTCGCGCCGATCCCGGTCTACGTGATCCAGGCCGGCGCGTCGCCGGCGCTGCTCGGGGTGGCGCGGGCGCTGTAGCTTCAGTCGGCCTTGACGCAGTCGACGAAGTACGCGTGCGTCGCCGCGTCGCCGTCGTCCTCGACGAGGCCGTGCACGTCGGTGTCGAAGCCCGGGAACGCGGCGTTGAAGGCGCGCGTGAACTTCAGGTAGTCGACGATCTTGCGGTTGAAGCGCTCGCCCGGGATCAGCAGCGGAATGCCCGGCGGGTACGGCGTCAGCAGCGAGGTCGTGATGCGGCCCTCGAGATCGTCGATCGGCACGCGCTCGGTCTTGCGGTGCGCGATGTGCGCGAACGCGTCGCTCGGCTTCATCGCCGGATGCAGGTCGGACAGGTACATCTCGGTCGTCAGCCGTGCGATGTCGCCCTTCGCGTACATCTGGTGGATGCTCTGGCTCAGGTCGCGCAGGCCCATGCGCTCGTAGCGCGGGTGCGCGGCGCAGAACTCGGGCAGGATGCGCCACAGCGGCTGGTTGCGGTCGTAGTCGTCCTTGAACTGCTGCAGCGCTGTGAGCAGCGTGTTCCAGCGGCCCTTGGTGATGCCGATCGTGAACATGATGAAGAACGAGTACAGGCCCGTCTTCTCGACGATCACGCCGTGCTCGGCCAGGAACTTCGTGACGATCGCCGCCGGGATGCCGGTGGTCGCGAACTTGCCCGACATGTCCAGCCCCGGCGTGATGATCGTGCACTTGATCGGGTCGAGCAGGTTGAAGCCCTCGGCCAGGCTGCCGAAGCCGTGCCACTTGGCGCCGGCCTTCAGCACCCACTCCTCGCTCTTCGGAATGCCTTCCGTGGCGATCTTGTCGGGGCCCCAGACGGTGAACCACCAGTCCTTCTTGCCGTAGTCCTTCTCGACCTTGCGCATCGCGCGGCGGAAGTCCATCGACTCGGCGATGCTCTCCTCCACCAGCGCCGGCCCGCCCGGCGCTTCCATCATCGCCGCGGCGACGTCGCAGCTGGCGATGATCGCGTACTGCGGGCTGGTCGAGCTGTGCATCAGGTAGGCCTCGTTGAAGAGGCTGCGGTCGAGCTTGCGCTCCTGCGAGTCCTGCACCAGCACCTGCGAGGCCTGGCTGATGCCGGCCAGCAGCTTGTGCGTCGACTGCGTCGCGAACACCAGCGGGCCCTTCGGCCGCGGCCGGTTCTTGCCCATCGCGTGGAAGGTGCCGTAGAAGCGGTGGAACGCCGCGTGCGGCAGCCAGGCCTCGTCGAAGTGCATCGTGTCGATGTAGCCGTCGGCCAGCCGCTTGATCGTCTCGGTGTTGTAGAGCACGCCGTCGTAGGTGCTCTGCGTCAGCGTCAGGATGCGCGGCTTGACCGTCTTCGGGTCGATACCCGCCAGCAGCGGGTTCGCCGCGATCTTCTTGCGGATCGCCGCCGGCGCGAATTCGCTCTCGGGGATCGGCCCGATGATCCCGTAGTGGTTGCGCGTCGGGCGCAGGAACACCGGCACCGCGCCGGTCATGATGATCGCGTGCAGGATCGACTTGTGACAGTTGCGGTCGACCACCACCACGTCGCCCGGCGCGACCGCGTGGTGCCAGACCATCTTGTTCGAGGTGCTGGTGCCGTTGGTGACGAAGAAGCAGTGGTCGGCATTGAAGATGCGCGCCGCATTGCGCTCGCTCGCCGCCACCGGGCCGGTGTGGTCGAGCAGCTGGCCGAGCTCCTCGACCGAGTTGCAGACGTCTGCGCGCAGCATGTTCTCGCCGAAGAACTGGTGAAACATCTGCCCCACCGGGCTCTTCAGGAACGCGACGCCGCCGGAGTGGCCGGGGCAGTGCCATGAATACGAGCC
>DATMIN010000226.1:0-2374 GCA_035554275.1 Burkholderiaceae bacterium | reverse complement strand
CGATTCGGCACGCATCAGCCACCTCGTCGAGCTGGCGGTCGAGTTCGCGCAGACGCACCTGACGCCGAGCGGCGCGCTCGTCTGCAAGGCCTTCCACGGCAGCGGCTACAGCCAGCTCGTGAAGCTGTTCAAGGCCAGCTTTCGGGTCGTCAAGCCGATCAAGCCGAAAGCCTCGCGCGACCGCTCGTCGGAAACCTTTCTGGTCGGGATCGGCCCGAAGGCGCCGGCTCGAGCGCTCGGGTGAGCGGCCGATAACCGGGCGTGGGCCGGCCGCGGAGGCGGTGCACAGCCCGATACACGCTCGCCGACCGTGGAGAACGGCCGCCCGGCGGGGGGCTTGACAGGGCTAAAATCGCCCGCAACTGGCCTGGGTTGCGGCATAGCGCATGCTGCTTGTCAGGTCATGGCCCGGAAATGGAGTCGCGGTGAACAATCAATGGTTCTCTAAGGTCGCAGTCTGGCTGGTCATCGCACTCGTGCTGTTCACGGTGTTCAAGCAGTTCGACCGCACGGCCTCGCAGGCCAGCATGATCGGCTACTCCGAGTTCCTCGAGGAAGTCCGCGCCAAGCACATCAAGAGCGTCGTCTTGCAGGACGTCGGCGGTGGCAGCACCGAGATCCGCGCCAAGACCAGCGACGACAAGGATCTGCGCACCACTGCCACCGCGCTCGATCGCGGCCTCGTGGGCGACCTGATCAACAACAACGTCAAGTTCGACGTGAAGCAGCGCGAGGAGCCGTCGTTCCTGCTGAGCATCCTCGCGTCGTGGGGCCCGATCCTGCTGCTGATCGGCGTGTGGATCTACTTCATGCGCCAGATGCAGGGCGGCGGCAAGGGCGGCGCATTCAGCTTCGGCAAGAGCAAGGCGCGCATGCTCGACGAGGCCAACAACACGACCACCTTCGCCGATGTCGCCGGTTGCGACGAGGCCAAGGAAGAGGTCAAGGAACTGGTCGACTTCCTGAAAGACCCGCAGAAGTTCCAGAAGCTCGGCGGGCGCATCCCGCGCGGCGTGTTGCTCGTCGGCCCCCCGGGCACCGGCAAGACGCTGCTCGCGAAGGCGATCGCCGGCGAGGCCAAGGTGCCGTTCTTCTCGATCTCGGGTTCCGACTTCGTCGAGATGTTCGTCGGCGTCGGCGCGGCGCGCGTGCGCGACATGTTCGAGCAGGCGAAGAAGAGCGCGCCCTGCATCATCTTCGTCGACGAGATCGACGCGGTCGGCCGGCATCGCGGTGCGGGTCTCGGCGGCGGCAACGACGAGCGCGAGCAGACGCTGAACCAGATGCTGGTGGAGATGGACGGCTTCGAGACAAATCTCGGCGTGATCGTGATGGCCGCGACCAACCGGCCCGACATCCTCGACCCCGCGCTGCTGCGCCCGGGCCGCTTCGACCGCCAGGTCTACGTGACGCTGCCCGACGTGCGCGGCCGCGAGCAGATCCTGAACGTGCACATGCGCAAGGTGCCGGTCGGCCAGGACATCCGCGCCGACATCCTGGCGCGCGGCACGCCGGGCTTTTCGGGTGCCGATCTGGCGAACCTGGTCAACGAGGCGGCGCTGTTTGCGGCGCGCCGCAGTGGCCGGGTCGTCGAGATGACGGACTTCGAGAAGGCCAAGGACAAGATCATGATGGGCCCGGAGCGCAAGTCGATGATCATGGCCGAGGAGGAGCGGCGCAACACCGCTTACCACGAGTCCGGTCACGCACTGGTCGCGCGGCTCGTGCCGAAGGCCGACCCGGTCCACAAGGTCACTGTGATCCCGCGCGGTCGGGCGCTCGGCGTGACGATGCAGTTGCCCGAGGGCGACCGCTACAGCACCGACAAGGTCCGCATGCTCAGCACGATCTCGATCCTGTTCGGCGGCCGCATCGCCGAGGAAATCTTCGTCGGCGAGATGACGACCGGCGCGAGCAACGACTTCGAGCGCGCCACGCACATCGCGCGCGACATGGTCACCCGCTACGGCATGACCGACGCGCTCGGCACGATGGTCTACGCCGAGAACGAGGGCGAGGTCTTCCTCGGCCGCTCGGTCACGAAGACGACCACGATGAGCGAGCAGACGATGCAGGCGGTCGATCGCGAGATCCGCCGCATCATCGATGAGCAGTACGCGGTGGCGCGCAAGCTGATCGAGGACAACAAGGACAAGATGCACGCGATGGCCAACGCGCTGCTCGAGTACGAGACGATCGACACCGAGCAGATCGACGACATCATGGACGGCCGCCCGCCGCGCCCGCCGAAGGACTGGACGGCGTCGATGAGCAAGACCGTCCCGCCGACGCCGCCGGCCGCCCCGGGCACCGCGGCCGCCGCGGCGTAACGCTGCGCGAACGCTTCGCGGGACAGGACAGCGGGGGCCTTTGG
>DATMIN010000225.1:0-6726 GCA_035554275.1 Burkholderiaceae bacterium | reverse complement strand
CAACCTGTTCGTGCGCAGCGACGAGCAGGAGCAGGCGTGGCGCTGGGTCGAGCCGGTGATCGACGCGTGGGCGCGCGACGGCGCCGGGCCGCGACCGTACGCGGCCGGCACCTGGGGGCCGGCGGCGGCGAGCGCGCTGGTCGCGCGCGACGGGTTCGCGTGGGCCGAAGAGGAGTGAGTACGAAAGCGGCGTGGCGCCGTCACAGCGCCGGCGCGTCGGCGACGACGAGTTCGACCACGTCGCTCTGCAACACACCCGCCGCGTGCAGCCGCGCGACGGCGATGCCGTGGCCGATCAGGTAGTCGCGCGTCGACAACGCGCGCTCGCGCGCGAGCGCCGCGCTGCGTGCTTCGGCATCGGGCGGCGCGCTGATGCGCAGCTTCGAGGCCGACGCCGCCTGACTGCGCGCGATGCGCTCGAGCACCGCGGCGAGCGGCTTCTTGACGCTCGACTCGGCGCGATCGAAGCAGTAGCGCCGCGGCACGGTGACACGCAGGCTGCCGTCGGCCTGCATCGCGAACACCACCGGCGTGCCCTCGAACAGCGCCGCGAGGCGCCGCTGCTCGCTGGCGAGCGAGGGCTGCGCCGGCGCTGCTGGACCCGAGGCACCGGGCCCCGCCGGCGCACGCGTGCCGCACCCCGCAACGACGGCGAGCGCGCAAGCACAGATCAGGGCGGCAGCGGCGCGGCGCATCCGCCGATTATTTCGGATCGAGCCCCTTGATGGCCGAGTCCTTGCGGTCGATCGGCTTGACCTCGACGATCTTGGCGTCGGTCGCCTCGGGCTTGTAGCTCTCGGGCTGCTGGGCGCTGGCCTCGCGCTCCGAGTCGCTCAGCGCCTCGCGCTCGGCAGCGGCGGGCTTGCGCGACGTCTTTTTGGTGTCGGTCATGTCGGTCTCCTTCGATGGATCGAAGGTCGAGTAGACCGCGCCCGCCGTGTGCCGGCGAGACGGCAAGCGCGCGTCCGGCCGTGGGACTGCTCCGACACCTGAGCGCTTGCTGCGCTCAATCGCGGCGCGCGGCGGGGGCCTCGGTCAAGCGCGCCGCGCGGCGCGCCGGATCACCTGGCGCGCGAGCTTCTCGGATTCGACCGAGCGTTCGAGCGACGAGCGCGACAGCCCCGACTGCGCGTAGTGCTGGTTCTCGTACACCTCGGCCGCGGCCGGGTGGCTGCCGAGCACGGCCTGCAGCGTCTCGCCCGGCAGCTCCTGCGCCATCGCAACGCCGAGCTGCTGCACCAGCCGACGGTACTGGTCGGGGCTGACCCCGGTGGGCTGGCGTTCGACGCGCTCGAGCAGGCGGGCGAGCGCGATCACGGTTTCGAGGCGGTTCTTCAGGGTTTCGAGCTGGGCGGCGGACATGGTGTGGCTCCTGCGGTGGGCGCGCTTCGCGCCCCCGTGAGGCACACATCTGGGCAGGTGGGCCGAGTTCAAGGGCGGCGGCGGCGCCTCGGGCGGGCAGGGGTGGGTTCGGTCACACTTTTTCAGTAGCGCATCTGGAAGGTCACGGCGCGCGGCGAGATCCACAGCCGCACGCCGGGATCGCCGCCGGCGCCGCTGCGCCGGTAGAACTCCGCGCCCAGCGCGTAGCCGAGCGCGGCGCCGGCGACGGTGTCGGAGAGCCAGTGCTCGCGCCCGGCCACGCGACCGGCCCCGGTGAGTGCGGCCAATCCGTAGAGCCACGGCGCGTCGTAGTGCTTCGCATACGGCGTCAGCACCGCCCACGCGACCGCGCTGTGGACCGAGGGAAACGAACTCTCGCGGCGCGGCACCTGGCCGAAGTCCGCTGCGCCGCGCTCGTCGGTCGGTCGCGCCCGGTCGATCGCGAACTTGCCAGCCTCCGCCGCCACCAGCGCCGACGCACCGGCCCGCAGCGCCGCCTGCGCCACATCGCCCTGAACGCTGCCGCGTTGCAGCGCCCACGAGAGCGCGGCGAGGCCGACGCCGACGACCGGCACCGCGTCGCCGCCGGCCGTCAAGGCGCGCGCGGCCGGCCGGTCGCTGCGACCGCGCAGGTGGTCGTCGATCGGCCGGTCGAGCAGCGTGGCACCGAGCACGAGGCCGACCGGCAACAGCACCTGCCGCCATCCGGCGCCGCCGTCGCCGCCGAACTCGAGCGAGCGGCCAAGGCTTCCCGCAGCGCTGTCGAAGGCGGCGTCCAGGCCCATCTGCAAGGTGGCGCCGGCGCGCAAGTCGCTGCGCGTGCCGCCGGGGGTCGCGAGGCGTTGCCACGCGATCTCGGGCGTCAGCGTCGCCGCACCCCACGCGAAGCCGCGTTGCAGCGACACGCCGAGCAGCCGCCCGCCGTCGGGTGCGTCGCTCGACGACGGCGCGAAGCGGCCGATGCGCGAGCCGATGCGGCCGACGTTCAACGTCGCCGCCGCATCGAGCACGGTGTCGCGCCAGCGCAGCGACAGCACCCGCGAATCGGGCCCGATGCCGGCCCCGAGCCAGCGGCCGCCTTGCGTGTAGCCCTGCGGATAGGCGTAGTTGCGGTACGCGCAGTCGCGCAGCTGCAGTCGCCCGACCGGTGCACGGCAGCCGGTCTCGGCGTACTCGGCGACGAGGTGATGACGGCCGTCGCCAGACCACAGCTCGACACCGTACAGCCCGAGGTAGCGCGACGGCCAGACCCCGGCGCGGTCTTCGCCGATCAGTTGCAGGTAGCCGGCGCACGCGACGCCGGACGGGCAGCGCGCGCGCAAGTCGTAGCCGGCCATCTCGTTGCCGGGGTCGTGGCCCTGCTGCGCCTGCGTGTCGGCGTTGACGCCGGTGCCGGTGAGCAGGTTCACAAAGTTGTGCAGCGACTGCGGCCGGCCCCGGCCGCCCCACTGCGCGGTGCGCGTCAGGCCGATCTCGAGACTCTGGAACGGATGAAAGGTCAGGCGCTGGCCGACGAAGAACGGGTTGGCCGGCACGCTCACGTCTTCGCTCTGGGCCACGAACATCTCGAGGTTCCACGGCCCGAGCCAGGCCAGCCACGGCGAGCTGGAACGCGACGCCGACGCGCGCTGCAGCCCGACGCCGCTGAGCGCCGGCGCGTTCTGGCCGAGCACCAGGCTGTCCTGCCAGCCGGGCCCCCACCAGCTGCGGTGCGACCAGGCCTGCACTTGCACGCCGGCGCGCTCGAGCGCAACCGCGCTGTCGTCGAAGTGCAGGCTGGCGTTGCCGCGTGCACCGCCGCTCGCATCGAGGCGGGCGCCGAGCTGGAACGCGATCCCGTCACGGTCGAACGATGCCGAGCGCACGGCCAGCGAATGGCCCGGAGTGGCGTCGTCGCCGAATCCGACCAGTTCGTCCTGCGGTCCGCGCAGCCGCAAGGTCAGCGCACTCGCGGCCGCCTGCGCCAGCTCGCGGCGAACCCGAGCGCGCGCCACCTCGAGCGCCGGCTCGAGTTCGAGCGGCAGGCGATCGAGTGCCTGAACGACCGCGCGGCGCGGCAGCGGCCACTGCGTGACGGTGAGTTCCAGCCCGGCATCGTCGACCAGGCGCTGCAACGCGATCCGCGCCGCGGCGCTCGGGGTCCACGGCACCGATGCCTGGGCCCAGGCTGGCGCCGAGATGCCCCATCCGTACAGGACGGCGAGGGCAACGAAGAGGCCGCGCCAGGCGGGCCCGGCGCGAAAACGGGACGATGGGGTCATTCGCTACTGCACCGGCAGCAAACGGCGGCCGTCGTCCCGACGATAGCGGGCCCGGCGCGCGCGTCGTCCTCAACCCGACGTAAGAAGGCGTAGCCGGCACGCCGCGCCGGCCGGCGACGCGAGCCATCGGCCGGTGCCGACGACGTGCAAAATCTGCCGCCAACGTTCCTCGAACCCGGAGACTTCCCGATGGGCACCGATCCGCTGCCGCTCGACCCCGCCGTGGCGCGCGCGCTGGCCGGCGTCACCACCGCGACGCTGACCACCGTGCTGCTGAAGAAGGGCCTGCGCAACGTCTGGCTGCGCGGCACCCGGCCGCTCGCGCCGGGGCAGCCACGCGCGGTCGGGCGCGCGTTCACGCTGCGCTTCGTCTCGGCGCGCGAAGACCTCGCCACGCCGGCCTCGTGGGGCGCGCCGATCTCGACGCGCGCCGCGATCGAGGCGATGCCGGCCGGCTGCGTCGCGGTGGTCGGCGCGATGGGCACCACCGACGCCGGCTTCTTCGGCGACATCCTGTGCGCGCGGATGCGCCAGCGCGGCGTCGCGGCGCTCGTCAGCGACGGCGTGGTGCGCGATCTGGCCGGCGTGCTCGCGACCGGGTTGCCGGTGTGGTGCCAGGGCACGGCGGCGCCGTCGTCGGTGACCGGGCTGACCTTCGTCGGCTGGCAGGAGCCGATCGACTGCGGCGGCGTCGCGGTGTTCCCGAACGACGTGATCGTGGTCGACGCCGACGGCGCGGTGCTGATCCCGGCGGCGTTGGTCGACGAGGTGATCGCGGCCGCCGTCGAGCAGGAGCGCTTCGAGGGCTGGATCATGGCCGAGGTCGGCCGCGGCGTGGCGCTGCCGGGGCTGTATCCGCCGAACGCCGAGGCCAGCGCGCGCTACCGCGCGTGGGTCGAGGCGCAACCGAAATGAGCGCGGCCGCGATGCACGTGATCCCGGTCGCGCGGCTGCGCGCCGCGGTCGACGAGTTGCTGCAGGGCTTCGGCAGCGCGCCGCGCGAGATCGAGCTCGTCGCCGACAACCTGATCCAGGCCAACCTGACCGGCCACGACTCGCACGGCGTGGGCATGCTGCCGCGCTACGCGAACGCGTTCCTCGAAGGCGGGCTGGTTGCGAACGCGCACGTCTCGACCACGCTCGACACCGGCACGCTGCTCGCGCTCGACGGCAACAAAGGCTTCGGCCAGGTGATCGGCCACGAGACGATGACGCTCGGCATCGAGCGCGCGCGCAGCCACGGCAGCTGCATCGTCGCGCTCGCCAACGCGCACCACCTGTGCCGCATCGGCGCCTGGGCCGAGATGGCGGTGGCCGCGGGGCTGGTGTCGGTGCACTTCGTCAACGTGATCTCGCGCCCGATCGTTGCGCCCTGGGGCGGGCGCGACGCGCGCTTCGGCACCAACCCGTTCGCGGTCGGCATCCCGGTGCCGGGGCGCGAGCCGGTGATCCTCGACCTCGCGACCAGCGTGATCGCGCAGGGCAAGACGCGGGTCGCGCACAACAAGGGCGAGCGGCTCGCGCCGGGCCAGCTGCTCGACGACCGCGGCGAGCCGACCACCGACCCGAAGTTCGGCGTGATCGAGCCGATCGGCGCGCTGCGCACCTTCGGCGAGCACAAGGGCTTCGGCCTCGCGCTGGTGTGCGAGCTGCTCGGCGGCGCGCTCGCCGGCGGCCTGGCGGTGCACGGCCATGCCGACGGCCGGCAGCGCGTGCTGAACGGCATGCTGACGGTGCTGTTCGACCCGCAGCGCCTCGGCGACGCCGACCACTGGGCGCACGAGATGCGCGGGTTCCTCGACTGGGTGGTCGCGTCACCGCCCGGCGCCGGGGTCGACCGCGTCCGCGTCGCCGGCGAGCCGGAACGCGAGACGCGCGCGCGGCGCCAGACCGACGGCATCCCGGTCGACGCGACGACCTGGAACGAGCTGCTCGCCGCCGCCGGCCGGCTCGGGCGCGACCCGCGGCGGGTCAACGCGCTCGCCGGCCTCGCCCCGGCCTGACGCCGCGGGGCGCGGCGCCGGCCACCCCCAGCTCGGGGCACGCGCAAGCCATCTTCAGACCGGCCGTCAGCGCGGCGTCCTACAGGGCGCCCCCCGGGCCGGGTGCTACGGTTGGGCATCGACCCCATCGTGGCCATCGGCAGCGTGGGATCGCAGCCATCATGACCACCACACTCAAAGCATTTCTGGTCGAGGACAGCCCGGTGATCCGGGAGAGCCTCGTCGCCGCGCTCGAAGAGCTGGCTCCGGTCGAAGTGATCGGCACGGCGCCGGACGAGCGCAGCGCGGTCGACTGGCTGAACGGCCGCGGCACCCCGGGCGATTGCGATCTGGTCATCGTCGACATCTTCCTGAAGTCGGGCTCCGGCCTGGGCGTGCTGCGCGCCGCGCACGACCTGCATCGCAAGTGGACGATGGTGGTGCTGAGCAACTACGCCACGCCCGACATGCAGCGCCGCTGCCTCGACCTCGGCGCGAGCCGCGTGTTCGACAAGTCGGCCGATCTCGACGAGCTGATCGGCTACTGCGAGCAGCTCGCGAGCACCTGCGGCGCCGATCACAACGGGCACTCGGCGCCCGCCTGAGCGCACGGGCTCACATCTCCTCACATCTGCCGGAACAGGTGCACGTAGCTGCGGCTGACGCCAAGCCGCTCGTCGCGGCCCTTCAGGTGCACCTCGCCCGATTCGCCGGGCCCGTGCGAGAAGCGGTCGACGTGCGCGAGGTTGACGATCGCCGCGCGATGCACCTGCACGAATCGGACGGGGTCGAGCGCATCGGCGAGCTCGCGGATCGGCGTGCGAATCAGCGCCTCGCCGCCCTCCCACGCGACCACCGTGTATTTCGCATCGGCGCGCAGATAGAGCACCTGCTCGACCGGGATCAGCCGCACCACGCTGCCGACCGACGCCTTGATCCACTGCAGATGGCGCGGCCCGTCGCCGCCCTCGCGCAGCTGCTGCGCCATCCGGCCGGCGAGCTGCTCGAGCAGGCCGTCGAGTTCGGGGCGCGCCGGCCCGGCCGGTGCGCGCAGCCGCGCCTGCAGCCGCTGCACGGTGTCGAGCAGGCGCTCCTCCTCG
>DATMIN010000224.1:0-9675 GCA_035554275.1 Burkholderiaceae bacterium | reverse complement strand
GGTCGACCAGAGCCGCTCGCTGGCGAAGTTCGAGAACGGCGTGCTGACGCTGACGCTCGCGAAGAAGGTCGCGTCGGGCGCGACGCTGCTGAACGTGGCCTGACCAGCGTCCGTCAGGCCGCGGCCAGCGGCCAGCGCGGCTTTACGTCGAACGCCGGAGCGTTCGGCGCCGCCGGCAGCAGGCCGCGCTGCCAGCGCATCGCCGCGGCGAGCGCGATCATCGCGCCGTTGTCGGTGCACAGCGCCGGCTCGGGGTAATGCACCCGGAGCCGGCGCTTTTCACATTCGGTGTTCAGGCGTTCGCGCAGCGCGCTGTTCGCGCCGACGCCGCCGGCCACGACGAGCCGGTCGCATCCGGTGTCTCTCAACGCCTGGAGCGACTTGCGCGTCAGCACGTCGACGATCGCCTGCTGCGTGGCCGCCGCGAGGTCGGCCTTGGCCTGCTCGCACACGTTGGCCCCGAGCTTCATCACCTGCGTGCGCACCGCCGTCTTCAGGCCGGCGAACGAGAAGTCGAGCTTGCCGCTGTGCAGCAGCGGGCGCGGCAGCTCGAACGCCGCGGCATTGCCGAACGCCGCGAGCCGCGCCAGTGCCGGGCCGCCGGGGTAGCCCAGGCCGAGCAGCTTGGCCGATTTGTCGAACGCCTCGCCGGCGGCGTCGTCGATCGTCTCGCCGAGCAGCAGGTACGCGCCGACATCGTCGACGCGCATCAGCTGCGTGTGCCCGCCCGACACCAGCAGCGCGACGAACGGAAAGCGCGGCGGGTCGACCGACAGGAACGGCGACAGCAGGTGCCCCTCGAGGTGATGCACGCCGACTGCCGGGCGCTGCAGCGCCGCCGCGAGCGCGGTCGCGACGCCGGCGCCGACCAGCAGCGCACCGGCCAGCCCCGGCCCGCGCGTGAACGCGACGAGGTCGACGTCGCCGAGCGCCGCGCCGGCCTCTTCGAGCACCTGACGCGCGAGCGGCAGCACGCGCCGGATGTGGTCGCGCGAGGCCAGCTCGGGCACCACGCCGCCGTAGGCCTCGTGCATCTCGACCTGGCTGTGCAGCGCCTGCGCGCGCAGCACCGGCGTGCCCTCGGCGCGCGCCTGCACCAGCGCGACGCCGGTCTCGTCGCACGACGATTCGATGCCGAGGATGTTCATCGCCCGAGTGTGGCATGGCGCCGCCGCGGCGGCGAAGCTCAGCGCCCGTGGCTGGTGTTGCCGCCGCCCGGCACGCTGCGCAGATCCTGCGCGACGCGGCCGTCGTGCAGCACGATCACGCGGCTCGCCGACGCGATCGTCTCGGGCCGGTGCGCGACGATGATGCGCGTGAGCTGCAGCTCGCGGATCGCCGCGTTGACTTCGCGCTCGCGCTCGACGTCGAGCGCGCTTGTGGCCTCGTCGAGGAACAGCAGCTTCGGCCGCTTGTACAGCGCGCGCGCCAGCAGGATGCGCTGGCGCTGCCCGCCCGACAGGCTCGCGCCCATGTCGCCGATCAGCGTGTAAAAACCCATCGGCATCGCCTCGATGTCGGCGCGCACCGAGGCGATGCGCGCGCACTCGGCGACCCAGCCGCGGTCGGCGCGCGGGTCGAAGAAGCTGATGTTGTCGGTGATCGAGCCGGCGAACAGCTGGTCGTCCTGCATCACCGTGCCGATCATGTCGCGCCACGCGCGCAGCCCGAGGCGCGCGAGCGGCTCGCCGCCGACGTAAACCGCGCCAGCCTGCGGCGCGTGGATGCCGAGCATCAGCTTCAGCAGCGTCGTCTTGCCGCAGCCCGACGGCCCGACGATCGCGACCGATTCGCCGGGCTCGATCGTGAGGTTCAGGCCGCGCAGCACCGCCGGCTCCGACTCGGCGTACGCGAAGTGCACGTGGCGCAGCTCCAGCCGCGCCGGCAGCTCGTCGAGCTCGGGCCATTCCTCGGCGGCGCCATCGGCCTCGGGCGGCGTGAGCACGATGTCGGCGAGGCGCTCGCCCTGCAGCCGCAGCATCCGCACCTCGACCAGCTTGTCGATCAGCGCGCTGACGCGGCTCGCGAACTGCTCCTTGTAGGCGATGAACGCGAACAACATGCCGACCGAGAAGCGGTGCTCCATCACCAGCAGCGCGCCGACCCACACGACCGCGATGCGCTCGAGGCCGAACACCAGCTTGTGGCCGACGCCGAACATCAGGTCGAGCTTGCGCGTGGCGATGCCGGCGTTCATCGCATCGACCACGAGGTTCATGAAGCGCGCCTGGCGATCCTCTTGCCGGTTGAACAGCTTGATCGACTGCACGCCGCGCAGCGATTCGAGGAAGTGCGTCGCGCGCTTGGCCTCGAACACGATCGACTCCTCGGTCGCGTCGCGCAGCGGCCGAAAGAAGAGCGCGCGCAGCGCCGCGTAGAGCAGCACGCCGGCGACCGCGATCGCCGTCAATGTGGTGCTGTAGATCGCCATCATCGCCAGCGTCACGACCACCAGCAGCCCGTCGAGCACGGCCTCGATGAAGCTGGTGGTCAGCGTCTGCTGGATCTTCTGCACCGCGCCGAAGCGCGCCATCACGTCGCCGGTGTGGCGCTTCTCGAACCAGCCGACCGGCAGCCGCATCAGGTGCGCGAACACGTTGGCGAGCCACTGCAGGTTCAGCGTCGACGACAGGTGCAGCACCGCCCACGAACGGATCGCGCCGGTCGCAACCGTGATCAGCACCAGCAGCGCGAAGCCGATGCCGAGCGTGACGAGCAGGTCGCGGTCGGCGCCGACCAGCACGCTGTCGACGACCCACTGCAGGAAGAACGGCGACAGCAGCAAAAACGCCTCGAGCGCGAACGCGAGCGCGAAGATCTGCAGCAGCGAGCGGCGCAGCCCGGTCACGCGGCCGAGCATCTGGCGCAGCGAGACGGTGCGGCGCTCGTCGCGCGGGCGGAAGTCGACCTGCGGCGTCAGCTCGAGCACGACGCCGGTGAAGTGCTTCGAGACCTCGGCGATGGTCAGGCGCCGCACGCCGCGCGCCGGATCGTGGATCACCGCGACGCCGCGCACCACCTCCTTCAGCACGACGAAGTGGTTCAGGTCCCAGTGCAGGATGCACGGCAGCGCGAGATCGGGCAGGTGCGCGAGCTCGGCGCGCAGCGCGCGCGCGTTCAGCTGCAATTGGCCGGCCAGGCGCACCAGGTCGGCCAGCGTCGCGCCCTTCAGCGACATCGGGAAGCGCTGGCGCAGCCCCGGCAGGTCGCACTCGAGGCCGTGGTGCGACGCGACCATCGCGATGCACGCCAGGCCACACTCGGCCGCCTCGGTCTGCAAGATCATCGGCAGCCGCGTGCCGAACAGGTTCAGGCGCAGGCCGTCGAGCCAGGTCGGCGTCGCTGGTGTTGACGTGGCGGCGGGCATCGCTTCAGACCCGGCCCGCCAGCCCGAGCACCGGCTCGAACAGCCACTCGATCAGGCGGCGCCGGTCGAGCAGCACATCGGCCTCGAGCTGCATGCCGGGCGCGAGCGCCTGCGGCTGGCCGTAGGCCTCGACGCTCTGCCGGTCGAGCGCCACGGTGATGCGGTACAGCGGCTCCGCGCCGGTGCCGGCCGGCCCGGCGAGCGGCAACGCCGCCAGCTCGGCCGCCTGCAGCGGCGAGCGCGAGACCTGCACCACCGCGCCGGTCTGGTGGCCGAACTTCTGGTATGGGAACGCCTGGTAGCGCAGCTGCACCGGCTGATTGGCGCGCACGAAGCCGACCGCGCTCGACGGCGCGAACAGCTGCGCCTGCAGCCGCGCGTCGGCCGGCAGCAGGCTCGCGAGCGCGACCGCCGGGCCGACCGCCTGGCCGGGGCTCGCGAGCACCGCGCTGACGATGCCGTCCTGCGGCGCGCGCACGACGATGCGCTGGCGCGCCTCGCTCTCGGCGGCCTGCTGCGCGAGCGCGGCGAGGTCGCGCTCGATCGCGCCCTGCGCCGCCTGCGCCTGCAGCGGCAGCTCGCGGCGTTGCGCCTGCAGCGCCGCGATCTCGCGCCCGCGGCTCGCGCGCTGGCGCTCCAGGCCCTGCAGCTGCGCCCGGACGTTGAGCACCTCCTCGGCCTTGCTGCGCACCTGCGCCGCCGAGACGAAGTTGTCGTTGCGCAGCGCTTCGTACTGCGCCTGCGCCTGCTGCGCGAGCGCGAGGCGCTGCGTCTGCAGCGCGACCTCGCCCGCCATCGCGCCGAGTTCGCGCTGCATCTCGTCGATCTGGCGGTCGATCGCGCCGATCTGATTGCGCTCGAGCAGCTCGCGCTGGCGCGCCGCGCCCTGCAGGCTGAGCGTGCGCGCGGCGAGGCTCGCCTGCACCGCCGCCTGGGTGTCGCCGCGCGCGGTGGCTTGGCCGACCGCGAGCACGAACAGCACGTCGCCACGCTGCACCGCGCGCCCTTCGACCGCCTGGCTCTCGACCACCGTCGCCGCCTGCGGCGCGAGCAGCCGGATCAGGCCGCGATCGGGCACCAGCACGCCGGCGACGCGCGCCTTGCGCGTGTACTCGCCGAGCGCGAGGAACGCGGCCGCCGCGACCGCCACCGCGAGCACGAGCCAGGTCAGCACCGTCAGCGGCACCGGCCGGATCAGCTGGATGCTGCCGAGCCAGTCGCGCTCACGGTGTTCGAGGGCCTCGGGGCGGAACAGGCTGCCCACCGGGGGCCGCCGGCTTACGACCAGTTGCCGGCCGGGCCTTCCACGGTCGTCGTCGCCGACCAGTTGCCGGCCGGGCCGAAGCCGCCGGCCACGTTCGCGATCTCGTCGGGCGTGAGCTCGGTCGGGCCAGCGTCGGGCCGGCGCGCGTCGGGGCGGCGTGCGTCGTTCGCCACCGGCTCGGCGGCGGCGTGGGAGAGAGATTGGGTCGAGGGCGTGGTGCGCATGCGGAACTCCGTGGGTCGATCTGAGTGCACGGCTCGTGCACCGATCGATTCCAACAGAGACCGCGCGGCCCCGAAACTGTCAAGTCTTACAGGGTCAGCGCAAAAAACCCAGCCGGATCGCGCGCAGCACCGCCTGGTGCTTGTTGACGCAGCCCAGCTTGTGGGTCGCGTTGTTGACGTGCAGCGCCGCGGTGCGCTCGGAGATGCCGAGCAGCTGGCCGACCTCCCACGCGGTCTTGCCGTCCATCGTCCAGCGCAGCGATTCGAGCTCGCGCGGCGTCAGCGACGGCAGCTTCGCGTCGGCGGCGCGCGGCAGCAGGATGCGCTGCGCGGCGTCCTGCGCGTGGACCGCGAAGAGCTGCAGGTCGGCGACGACGCGGGTCAGCTCGGTTGCGTCGTCGGGCAGCGCGCGGTCGCGGTCGACGCCGAGGAAGAAGTGCCGACCCTCGGGCAGGTGCAACGCGAGCGCGATGCCGCTGCAGTAGCCGAAGCGCGCCTGCTCTTCCCACATCTCGCCCAGGCCGCGCTGCACGTAGGTGTCCTGGTCCCAGATGATGGGCACGCTCTGGCGCTTGCAGTGCTGCATCACCGGGTCGCGCCGGCCCTTCTTGGTGCTGTCGAACGTCGACTGGTAGGCGTCGGGCGTGTTGTCGACGGTGATGAACTCGGCCTCGCCGAGCAGGTGGTCGATCACCAGCGTGGCCGACACCGTCTCGAAGCCGAGCCGCTGCGTGAAGCCGACGATCTCGCCCGCGAACTCGTCGCGGTTGCGGCTCGTCAGCACCTCCGAGAAACCGCCTCGCAGCATGGCGCCCGGCTCAGCGCCCTGCGCGCCGCGTTTCACGCGCGGCGCCGCCGGCATGCGCCAACCTGACAAGGTTGACAGATGGCAAGCGCCGCTGAGATGGCCACACTAGCCGCTTCATTCATGGGTCCTGCGAGGTCCGATCATCGACACGACAACTTTGCCCGGTGCCAGCACTCCCGCGTGGATGGTCTGCGCATGGGCCCCCGTATTGTGGCAGGCCGACTGCGCGCCCGACCTGCACCTGGTGCACCTCGGCACGAGCGTGTTGACTTTTGGCGACGATGGCCCGTGCACCGGCCAGACGGTCTGGGGCGATCACTCCGACGCCGGCGCCGCCGGCGTGGCCTGGGACTGGATCGAGCTGCGCCGCGGCGTGCTCGCGATCTCCGACCCGCTCGGCATGATCACCAACCTGCGGATGGTCGACGCGCACGGCGAGGTCGTGAGCCCGGCGCGCTTCGCGGTGCACCTGCACCAGCTGGTGCACGCGCTGCCGTGGCAGAGCGAGGTCAAGCGCGCGCTGCGCCAGCCCGCGTGAGGGTGCGCGCTCAGTCCGGCAACAAGCGGTAACCGACGCCGGTCTCGGTCAGCAGGTGGCGCGGCCGCGCCGGATCGGCCTCGAGCTTCTGCCGCAACTGGCCCATGTAGACGCGCAGATAGTGCGTGCGCTCGGCATGCGACGGGCCCCACACCTCGCGCAGCAGCGCGCGGTGCGTCAGCACTCGGCCGGCGTTGGCGATCAGCACACCGAGCAGCCGGTACTCGAGCGGCGTCAGGTGCACGACCTCGGCGCCGCGCTGCACGCGCCGCGCCGCGAAATCGACGCTGACCGCGCCGAACGCGAACACCGGCAGCGCCGCGTCGCCGCCCTTCTGGCCGCGCCGCAGTGCAACGCGCACCCGCGCCATCAGCTCGCCGACGCCGAACGGCTTGGTCAGGTAGTCGTCGGCGCCGGCGTCGAGCGCGGCGATCTTGTCGGCCTCGTCGACGCGCGCCGACAGCACGATCACCGGCACCGCCGACCAGGCGCGCAGGTCGCGCAGGTAGTCGACGCCGTCGCCGTCGGGCAGGCCGAGGTCGAGGATCACCAGATCGGGGCGACGCGTGCCGGCCTCGACCAGGCCCTGGCGCAGCGTGCCGGCCTCGAACACCTGCCAGTGCTCGGCCTCGAGCGCGGCGCGCACGAAGCGGCGGATCTGCGGCTCGTCCTCGACGATCACGGCGCTCGGATGCGGCTCGCTCACTCGGAAACCTCCGTGCTTCGCACTGCGGTGCGAGCCCCCTCCGGAGCGGCCGCGCGGGGGCTCATCGAGACACCGCCGTGGCCAGCGCCTCAGGCTCCTCGCCGGCCGGCATGCTCGGCGGCGAGCCGAGCGGCAGCGTGAAGCAGAAGCGCGCGCCGGGCCGGCCCGGCTCGACCCAGATGCGCCCGCCGTGCGCCTCGACGATCGCGCGGCAGATCGCCAGCCCCAGCCCGACCCCCGGCGTCGCCGACTCGCGCGCGCCACGCGCGAACTTCTCGAACAGCGCCTCCTCGCGGCCCGGCGGCAGCCCGGGGCCGTCATCGCTGACCGTGACGAGCAGTTCCGGGGCGACCACGCGCGCGGCGATCGTCACGGTGCAACCCGGCGGCGTGTACTTCGCGGCGTTCTCGATCAGGTTCGCGAACACGCGCTCGATCAGCACCGCGTCGATGTCGACCAGCGGCAGGCTCGCGGCGAGCTCGGTGTGCACCGCGTGGCCGGCGAGCGCCGCCGTCATCGACTGCAGCGCCGTCCCTACCACCTCCTCGATCGGCTGCCACTGCCGGTTCAGTTGCACCGCGCCGCTTTGCAGCCGCGCCATGTCGAGCAGGTTGTTGACCATCGCGCTCAGGCGCCGCGCCTCGCTGCCGAGCGCGTGCGCGATCTCCTGCGCTTGCGGCGGCAACGGCGGCGCGCTCGCCACGAGCGTGTCGGCCAGGCCGTACAGCGCGGCCAGCGGCGTGCGCAGGTCGTGCGACAGCGCGGCGAGCAGCGAGTTGCGCAGCCGCTCGGATTCGATCTGCACCGTCGCCCGCTGCGCGACCTCGACGTAGTGCACGCGCTCGAGCGCGATCGCCGCGAGCACCGCGAAGGTCTCGAGCTGGCGCCGCTGCTCGGGCACCATCAGCAGGCGCGGCTCTTCGGGCTGGATCGCGAGCACGCCGCGCGCGCGCATCGGCGCCTTCAGCGGCAGGTACAGCCAGGCGCTGCCGGGCAGCGTGTCGGTGCCCAGGCCGGCGGCCTCGGCGTGATCGAGCGCCCACTGCGCGGTGCCGATGTCGAGCGTCGGCTCGTGCGCGGCCGAGAGCGGCATCTGCAGGCGGTCGTCGAGGTCGAGCACGAACGCATGCGCGCGGCCGCGGAACTCGGCCCCGATCGCGCGCTCGGCGATCTCGACGCACTGCTCGGTCATCAGCACGCTCGACAGATCGCGCGCGACCTCGAACAGCGCCCGCGAGCGCGCCTCGCGGTGCTGCGCCACGCGCGCCTCGAAGCGCAAGCCCGCGGTCAGCTGGCCGACGATCAGGCCGACCGCGAGCATCACGCCGAACGTCAGCAAATACTGCACGTCGCTGACCGCGAACGACAGGTGTGGAGGCACGAAGAAGAAGTCGAACGCCGCGACATTGAGGAACGCCGCCAGCACCGCCGGCCCGCGCCCGAAGCGCGCCGCGACGCCGACCAGCGCGAGCAGGAACAGCATCACGATGTTGGCGAGATCGAAGATCGGCGCGAGCGGCGTCGCGATGATCGTCGTCACGGCGCAGATCGCTGCGGCCCACGCGTAGCCCTCGTGGCTCTTGTGGCCCTCGCGCCCGCCGCGCGCGTCTTCGCGCGCCGGCCGCTCCGGCGCCGCGCGCTCGCGCGGCTGGCCCTCGCCGACCTCGATCAGGTCGAACTCCGGCGCGAGCGTCGCGAGCCGGCGCGACAGCGTCTGCCGCTGCCACCAGCCGCGCGGGTCGTTGTGGCCCATCACCACCTTCGACAGGTTGTGGCGGCGCGCGTGCTCGACGAGCGCGCTCGGCACATCCTGCGACGCCAGCACCGCGGTCGTCGCGCCGAGTTCCTGCGCGAGCTTGACGGTGCGCAGGATGCGATCGCGCTGCGCCTCGCCGAGCCGCTGCAGTGCAGGCGTCTCGACGTAGACCGCGTGCCACGCCGAGCCGAGCTGCTGCGCGAGACGCGCGGTGCTGCGCACCACGTGGTCGTCGGCGTCGCGCGGGCCGATGCAGCACAGCAGCGACGCCTCGGTCTTCCAAACCGGCGCGATCGCCTCGTTGACGCGGTAGGCCTGCACGTCGTCCTCGACGCGGTCGGCGGTGCGGCGCAGCGCGAGTTCGCGCAGCGCCATCAGGTTGCCCTTGCGGAAGAAGTTCTGCGCCGCGCGCTCGGCCTGCGCCGGGAGATAGACCTTGCCGGCCTTCAGGCGCGCGATCAGCTCGTCGGCCGGCGTGTCGACGAGCACGACCTCGGCGGCGGCATCGAAGAAGGTGTCGGGCAGCGTCTCGTGCACGCGGATGCCGGTGATGCCGCCGACCACGTCGTTCAGGCTCTCGAGGTGCTGCACGTTCAGCGTCGTGTAGACGTCGATGCCGGCGTCGAGCAGCTCGTCGACGTCCTGCCAGCGCTTCGGATGCCGCGAGCCGGCAACGTTGCTGTGCGCGAGCTCGTCGACCAGGATCAGCTGCGGCCGGCGCGCGAGCGCGCCGTCGAGGTCGAACTCGGGCAGCAGGCGGTCCCGCACCGTGCGCTGCACCGGCGGCAGTACCTCGATACCCTGGAACTGCGCCGCGGTCTCGGCGCGGCCGTGGGTCTCGACGACGCCGGCGACCACGTCGATCCCGTCGGCCTTCAGCTTGCGGCCGGCCGCGAGCATCGCGTAGGTCTTGCCGACGCCGGCCGACGAGCCGAAGTAGATGCGCAGCCGGCCGCGCGCGGCGCGCGCCGCTTCGACGCGCAGCTGGACCAGCAGCTCGTCGGGGTCGGGG
>DATMIN010000223.1:0-6795 GCA_035554275.1 Burkholderiaceae bacterium | reverse complement strand
GGAGCCACAGACATGAGCAAGCAAGTTCAAGAGGCGTACATCGTTGCCGCCACCCGCACGCCGATTGGCCGTTCGGGCCGAGGCTATTTCAAGGCCACGCGCCCCGACGATCTGTTGGTCGCGGCGATCAGGAGCGCGATGCTTCAGGTGCCCACGCTCGATCCGAAGGCGATCGAAGACGCGATCATCGGCTGCTCGTTCCCCGAGGCCGAGCAGGGCATGAACATGGCGCGCATTGCGGTCGCGCTGGCGTTCTCGAACCCGATCGGAGGCGTGACGGTGAACCGCTTCTGCGCCTCGGGCATCACCGCGATCCAAATGGCCGCTGACCGCATCCGCGTCGGCGAGGCCGACGTGCTGATCGCCGGCGGCGCCGAGTCGATGAGCCTGGTGCCGATGGGCGGCAACAAGCCGTCGTTCAACCCGGCGATCTTCGACAAGGACGAGAACATCGGCATCGCTTACGGCATGGGCATCACCGCCGAGAAGGTCGCGGCGCAGTGGAAGGTCTCGCGCGAGGCGCAGGACGCGTTCGCGCTCGAGTCGCACCGGCGTGCGCTGAAGGCGCAGGCCGCCGGCGAGTTCGCCGACGAGATGACGCCGATCGACGTGGTGTCGCGCTTCCCGAACCTGCTCACCGGCGAGCAAGGCACGAAGACCCGCACGGTCAACCTCGACGAAGGCCCGCGCCCCGACACCTCGCTCGAAGGCCTTGCCAAGCTCAAGCCGGTGTTCGCCGCCAAGGGCTCGGTCACCGCCGGCAACAGCTCGCAGACCAGCGACGGCGCCGGCGCGCTGATCCTCGCGAGCGAGAAGGCCGTCAAGCAGTTCGGGCTGACGCCGCTGGCGCGCTTCGTCAGCTTCGCCGCGCGCGGCGTGCCGCCGGAGATCATGGGCATCGGCCCGATCGAGGCGATCCCGGCGGCGCTGAAGTACGCGAACCTGAAGCTCGACGACATCGGCTGGATCGAGCTGAACGAAGCGTTCGCCGCGCAGTCGCTCGCGGTGATCCACAGCGTCGGGCTCGACCCGGCCAAGGTCAACCCGATGGGCGGCGCGATCGCGCTCGGCCACCCGCTCGGCGCGACCGGTGCGATCCGCGCCGCGACCGTGATCCATGCGCTGCGCAGGCACCAGCTGAAGTACGGCATGGTGACGATGTGCGTCGGCACGGGGCAGGGCGCGGCCGGCATCTTCGAGCGCGTCTGACCTCATCCCACCCCACGATGGAGACCTGAGCATGAGCATCAAGACCGCCACGCTGAACGGTGTCGCGACGATCGAGATCGCGCGCCCCGAGAAGAAGAACGCGCTGACCGGTGCGATGTACCGCGCGATGGCCGACGCGCTCGACGCCGCGAAGGCCGACTCGGCGGTGCGCGCGGTGCTGATCACCGGCCAGCCCGGCATCTTCACCTCGGGCAACGACATCGAGGACTTTGCGCGCCGCGCGCCCGGGACCGAATCGCCGGCGCTGCTGCTGATGCGCGCGCTGATGGCGTGCGACAAGCCGGTCGTCGCCGCGGTCACCGGCGCGGCGATCGGCATCGGCACCACGATGCTGCTGCACTGCGACTTCGTCTACGTCTCCGACGAGGCGCGGCTGGCGATGCCGTTCGTCGGCCTCGGCCTGGTGCCCGAGTTCGCGTCGAGCCTGATCGTGCCGCAGCTGATGGGCAACGTGCGCGCGGCCGAGAAGCTGCTGCTCGGCGACCCGTTCACCGGCGCCGATGCGGTCGAGTGCGGCATCGCCAACGCGGTGCTCCCGGCCGGCGAGGTCGCGCCGCACGCGCGCCGCATCGCCGAGCGCTTCAACGCGCTGCCACCGGGCGCAGTGCGCGAGACCAAGACGCTGATGCGACGCGCGCGTGCCGAGCTGGCCAAGGAGACGATCGCGGTCGAGACCGAGGTCTTCGCGCGCAGGCTTTCGAGCCCCGAGGCGCAGGAGGCGTTCAGCGCGTTCTTCCAGAAGCGCAAGCCCGACTTCTCGAACTTCTGAGCGAACCAACGGCGCCTCGTGATGTCGCTGGCCTGGAAGCTCGTGCTCTCGCCGGTGCTGGTCGCGCAGGCGATGGCGACGCGCCGGCGCGCGCCGGCGCTGCCCGAGGCCGGTGGCCCGCGCGAAGGCCAGCTCGGCAGCGGCGCCGGTGCGTTGCGCGTGCTGATCGCGGGCGATTCGTCGGCCGCCGGCGTCGGCGTCGCGACGCAGGACGACGCGTTCGCCGGCCACTTCACGCGCACGCTGCACCGGCGCAGCGGCCGGGCGCTGCGCTGGCGGCTGCGCGCGCGCGCGGGGCTTACGACGCGCGAGGTCCACGAGATGCTGCGCGCCGAGCCGCCGCCGGCGGCCGACCTCGCGGTGGTGCTGAGCGGCGTCAACGACGTGATCGGCCTGGTGCCGCCGCAGCGCGCACTCGAGCACCGCGCCGCGCTCGCCGCATGGCTGCTCGATTCGGGCCGGGCGCGCGCGGTGCTGTTCGCGCCGCTGCCGCCGATGCACCAGTTTCCGCTGCTGCCGTGGCCGCTGCGCGGCGTGATGGGCCGCGATGCGCGGGCGCACGACGCGGCGATGGCGCGCTGGGCCGCCGCGACGCCGCACGTGCACCACGCGCCGATCGCGCTGCAGCTGTCGCCGCGCGCGATGTCGCGCGACGGCTTCCACCCCGGCGAGCCGGTCTACCGCGCCTGCGGCGAGACGCTCGCGCGCTACGCGGTCGAGCACATCCTCTGACCGGGCGCCGGCGTGTCGGCCGGCGGCACGCCGGCGGCGAGTCTGCTAGGGTTCAGCGCTTGACTGAACCGACCGCTCCTCCGACGCTGCCCGACACGGCCGCGCTGTTCCTCGATTTCGACGGCACGCTCGTGCCGATCGCGCCGCGCCCGCAGGATGTGCATGTGCCGCCGTGGGTGCTGCCGGTGCTGCGGGTGTGGCAGGCGCGGCTGCACGGCGCGCTGGCGATCGTCAGCGGCCGGCCGATCGCGCAGCTCGATGCGTTCCTCGAGCCACTGCGGCTGTGCGCGGCCGGCGCGCACGGCGCCGAGTGGCGCGCGCTCCCGTCCGGCCGCATCGAGCGCTTCGGCGTGGCGCCGCCGCCGGCGCTGGTCGACGCGGCGCGCCGGCTCGCCGCCGATCACTTCGGGCTGCTGCTCGAGCTCAAGGCGAGCGGCTGCTCGCTGCACTACCGCGCGCGGCCCGAGCTCGGCCACGCCTGCGGCGAAGCGCTCGCCGCCGCGCTCGCCGCCGAGCCCGGCGCGGCGCTGCAGTGGGAGTGGCTGCACGGCCAGTGCGTCTACGAGCTGAAGCAGCGCGCGTTCTCGAAGGGCACCGCGGTCGCGGCGCTGCTGGCGCTGCCTGCGTTCGCCGGCCGCGTGCCGGTGTTCGTCGGCGACGACGTGACCGACGAAGACGGCATCGTCGCCGCGCAGGCCGCCGGCGGCTGGGGCGTGAGCGTCGGGCCCGGGCTCTCGGCCGCGCACTTTCGGCTCGCCGACCCCGCCGCGGTCGGCGCGTGGCTCGGCATCGTCGCCGGCGAGGCGTTGCCTTGAGCCCGTCCGGCGGCCCGAAGGGCGAACACACCGCAGTGCGCAGCACGAAGGTACTCCGGTGAGCCGCCTCGTCGTCGTCTCGAACCGCGTCGGCGATCCGCGCAAGGCGGCCGCCGGCGGCCTGGCGGTCGCGCTCGGCGACGCGCTGTCGCAGCGCGGCGGCCTGTGGTTCGGCTGGAGCGGCAAGATCGTCGAGGGCGGCGCGCCCGGCGAGGGCGAGGTGCACCGGCAGCGCTCGGGATCGGTCGACCTGGTGACGATCGACCTCTCGCGCGCCGACCACGACGCCTACTACACCGGCTACTCGAACCAGGCGCTGTGGCCGGCGCTGCACTACCGGCTCGACCTGGCCGATTTCGGCGCCGGCGACTTCGCCGGCTACCAGCGCGTGAACCGCATGTTCGCGCACAAGCTGGCCGCGCTGCTGCGGCCCGACGACGTGGTGTGGGTGCACGACTACCACCTGATCCCGCTCGCCGACGAGTTGCGCGCGCTCGGCTGCCGCCAGCGCATCGGCTTCTTCCTGCACGTGCCGCTGCCGCCGCCGCCGATCCTCGCCGCGATCCCCGGCCACGAGTGGCTGATGCGCTCGTTCTTCGCCTACGACCTGGTCGGGCTGCAGACGCGCGTCGATGCCGACCACTTCGGGCGCTTCGTCACCGAGGAGGCGCACGCCAGCGCGCTCGGCGACGGCGCGTTCGAGGCCTACGGCCGCAGCGTGGTGGCGCGCGCGTTTCCGATCGGCATCGACGTCGACGAGTTCCGGCGTCTCGCGAAGAGCGCCGAGTCGCGCGAGACCGACGCGATGCTGCGCGACCAGTACAGCAAGCGCCGGCTGCTGGTCGGCGTCGATCGGCTCGACTACTCGAAGGGCCTGCCGCGGCGCTTTCGCGCGTTCCGCGAGCTGCTCGCGAACTACCCCGAGAACCGCCACAGCGCGACGCTGATCCAGATCGCCTCGCCGACGCGCGAGTCGGTGCATGCCTACGAAGACCTGCGCCACGAACTCGAGGGCCTGGCCGGCGAGATCAACGGCCACTACGGCGAGCTCGACTGGATGCCGATCCGCTACATGAACCGCGTCTGGGCGCGGCGCCGGCTGCCGGCGCTGTACGCCTGCGCGCGCGTGGCGCTGGTCACGCCGCTGCGCGACGGCATGAACCTGGTCGCGAAGGAGTACGTCGCGATGCAGGACGAGGCCGACCCCGGTGTGCTGGTGCTGTCGCGCTTCGCCGGCGCGGCCGAGCAGATGCGCGAGGCGCTGCTGGTCAACCCGTACGACATTCCGGCCACCGCACAGGCGATCCAGCGCGCGCTGCAGATGCCGCTCGACGAGCGGCGCGCCCGCCACGCGGCGCTGCTGGCGCAGATCCGCAGCCACGACGTGCACTGGTGGCGGCGCAGCTTTCTCGACGCGCTCGCGGCGATCGAGCCGCGCACGCGCGACGCGATCGCGTAGCGCGCGCTCAGGTCTGCGGCGGGATCGGGCGCGGCTGGCCGTCGCGGTCGATCGCGACGTAGGTCAGGTTCGCCTCGGTGACCTTGACGACCTGCAGATCGGCCGGGTTGCGCTCGGCGTAGACCTCGACGTTGACGGTGATCGAGGTGCGGCCGATGCGCTCGACCTTGGCGTAGAAGCTCAGCAGGTCGCTGACCGACACCGGCTGCTTGAAGATGAACTGGTTGACCGCGACGGTCGCGATCCGGCCCTTCGCGATGCGCGAAGGCAGCACCGCGCCGGCGATGTCGACCTGAGCCATGATCCAGCCGCCGAAGATGTCGCCGTTGCCGTTCGCGTCGGCCGGCATCGGCACCACGCGCAGCACGAGCTGGCGGTCGTCGGGCAGTTTCAGCGGCGCCGTCGCCGAGGCGGTGCCGCCGTGACTTGAAATCTCTGCCATATTGCTTCACCTGCCCGCTGCATGTTGTGGCGGGATTGTCCCGCACCCCGCCCTGGAGCCCCGACCCCGCCGATGCGCCCCTCCGCCACGCTCGCCGCCCCTGCGGCCCTGCCCCGCGCACCCGGCGCTGCCCGGCGCTCCGACTGGTCGACGCTGAAGAAGCTGCTGCCGTATGTATGGCAGTGGCGCTGGCGTGTGCTGGTCGCGCTCGGCTGCCTGATCGCCGCGAAGCTCGCCAACGTCGGCGTGCCGCTGGTGCTCAAGCGCCTCGTCGACGCGCTGACGCTCCAGCCCGGCGACCCGGCCGCGGTGCTGGTGGTGCCGGTCGCGGTGCTGGTCGCGTACGGCGCGCTGCGGCTGTCGATCACGCTGTTCACCGAGCTGCGCGAGTACCTGTTCTACCCGGTCGCCGCGCGCATCGCGCGGCGCGTCTCGCTCGAGGCGTTCGAGCACTTGCTCGCCCTGAGCCTGCGCTTCCACCTCGAGCGCCAGACCGGCGGCGTCTCGCGCGACATGGAGCGCGGCGCGCGCTCGATCCAGTCGCTGCTGAACTACACGATCTACAACATCCTGCCGACGCTGGTCGAGATCACGCTGGTGATCGCGCTGCTCGCGAGCAAGTTCGACGTCTGGTTCGCGGCGATCACGTTCGGCACGCTGGTCGTCTACATCACGTTCACCGTCAGCGTCACCGAGTGGCGCACGCACTTCCGGCGCGCGATGAACGAGCAGGACAGCAAGGCCAACACGCGCGCGGTCGACGCGCTGATCAACTATGAGACGGTCAAGTACTTCTCGAACGAGCCCTTCGAGCAGGGCCGCTACGACGAGAACCTGCAGCGCCTCGAGAAGGTCTCGATCAAGTCGCAGACCTCGCTGTCGGCGCTGAACCTCGGCCAGAGCCTGATCATCGCCAGCGCCGTCACGCTGCTGGTGTGGCGCGCCACGGTCGGCGTGGTCGCGGGTTCGCTGACGCTTGGCGACCTGGTGCTCGTCAACGCGCTGATGATCCAGCTCTACGTGCCGCTGAACTTCCTCGGCGTGATCTACCGCGAGATCAAGCAGTCGATGATCGACATGGAGAAGATGTTCGCGCTGCTCGGCCAGAACCGCGAGATCGCCGACGCGCCCGGCGCGCCACCGCTGGTGACCCGGGGCGGCGCGGTGCGCTTCGAGGACGTGCGCTTCGGCTACGGCAAGCCGCAGCCGGTGATTGCCGACTTCACCCTCACCGTGCGGGCGGGCGAGAAGGTCGGCCTGATCGGCCGCTCCGGCGCCGGCAAGTCCACCCTGGTGAACCTGCTGCTGCGCTTCTACGACATCGAAGGCGGCCGCATCCTGATCGACG
>DATMIN010000222.1:0-3078 GCA_035554275.1 Burkholderiaceae bacterium | reverse complement strand
TCACCAACATGACCAACGGCGTGACGCCGCGGCGCTGGCTCGCGCAGGCGAACCCGGGCCTGTCGGCGCTGCTCGACCGCACGATCGGCAGCGCGTGGCGGCTCGACCTCGACCGGCTGCAGGAGCTGCACAAGCACAAGGGCGACGCCGCGTTCCGCGACGCGTTCATGGCCGTCAAGCGCCACAACAAGGCGCTCCTCGCGGCGCTGATCGAGCGCCGCACCGGCGTCACGGTCGACCCGGGCACGCTGTTCGACGTGCAGGTCAAGCGCATCCACGAATACAAGCGCCAGCTGCTCAACGTGCTGCACGCGGTGACGCGCTACCAGGCGATCCTCGCGCAGCCGCAGGGCCCGAACGGCGACGGCTGGGTGCCGCGCACGATCGTCTTCGCCGGCAAGGCGGCGTCGAGCTACGCGATGGCCAAGACGATCATCCGGCTGATCCACGACGTCGGCCAGATCGTCAACAACGACCCGCGCATCGGCAACCGGCTGAAGGTGGTGTTCGTGCCGAACTACGGCGTCTCGGTGGCCGAGACGATCATGCCGGGCGCCGATCTCTCCGAGCAGATCTCGACCGCCGGCACCGAGGCCTCGGGCACCGGCAACATGAAGCTGGCGCTGAACGGGGCCCTCACGATCGGCACCGACGACGGCGCCAACATCGAGATCCGCCAGGCCGTCGGCGACGACAACATCTTCATCTTCGGCCTGAAGACGCCCGAGGTGCAGGCGCTGCGCCAGTCGGGCTACCAGCCGATGCGCTACCACGAGGGCAACCCGGCGCTGAAATCGGTGCTCGGCGCGATCGCCGGCGGCGCGTTCTCGCCCGACGAGCCCGGCCGCTTCCGCGGCCTCGTCGACTCGCTGCTGTGGGGCGGCGACCACTACCTGCTGCTCGCCGACTACGACGCCTACGTTGCGACGCAGTTGCGCGTCGATGCGCTGTACCGCCAGAGCGGCGCGTGGGCCGAGCGGGCGATCGCGAACGTCGCCGGCATGGGCGCGTTCTCGTCCGACCGCACGATCCGCGAGTACGCGAACGCGATCTGGGGCATCGCGCCCGAGGCGCGCTGACGGCCGCCCGGCGGGCCGGCCACACAGCCGGCCCGCCCGCGGAGCGCTTGCTACGATCGACCGGCACCCGAGACCCTTCTGCGACCATGCTTGCCGCCTCCGAGATCGACGCCCTGTGCGAGGGCCGCCACGGCGACCCGTTCGGCGCGCTCGGCATCCACGCCGACGCGGCCGGGCGCCTGTGGCTGCGCGCCCTGCTGCCCGGCGCGGCGCAGGTCGCGGTGCTCGACGCGAGCAACGGCGAGCTGATCGGCGCACTCGCGCGGCGCCACGCCGACGGCTTCTTCGAGGGCCCGCTCGAGATCGAGGCCGTGGAGCGCCCGAACTACCGGCTGCAAGTGCGCTGGGGCGACGGCCAGTCGATGATCCTCGACGACCCGTACCGCTTCCCGCCGGTGCTCGGCGAGCTCGACGTCTGGCTGCTCGGCGAGGGCTCGCACCTGCGGCCGTTCGAGGTGCTGGGCGCGGCGCAGCGCGTGATGCTCGGCGTGGCCGGCACGAGCTTCGCGGTGTGGGCGCCGAACGCGTCGTGCGTCAGCGTCGTCGGCGACTTCAACGCCTGGGACACGCGCCGCCACCCGATGCGCCGGCGCGTCGAGTGCGGCGTGTGGGAGCTGTTCGTGCCCGCGGTCGGCGCCGGTGCGCGCTACAAGTTCCAGCTGCGCGCGCGCGACGGCCGCGTGCTGCCGCAGAAGGCCGATCCGTACGCACTGCAGTCCGAGCTGCGGCCGGCGACCGCGAGCGTGGTCTCGCGCATGCCGTCGCCGGTGCCGCGCTCCGCGGCGCGCCAGCGCGCCAATGCGCTCGATGCGCCGGTCAGCATCTACGAGGTCCACCTCGGCTCGTGGCAGCGCCGCACCGATGCCGCGAGCGGCCCGCACGGCCGCTTCCTGAACTGGGACGAACTCGCCAGCACGCTCGTGCCGTACGCGCGCGACATGGGCTTCACGCACCTCGAGCTGCTGCCGATCAGCGAGCACCCGTTCGACGGCTCGTGGGGCTATCAGCCGATCGGCCTGTACGCGCCGACCTCGCGCTTCGGCACCCCCGCGGACGAAGCCGCGGGCCGCGGCTCCTGCGCGGGCTTTCGCCGCTTCGTCGACCGCTGCCACGCCGAAGGCCTGGGCCTGCTGATCGATTGGGTGCCCGCGCACTTCCCGACCGACCCGCACGGCCTGGCCGATTTCGACGGCACGCACCTGTACGAGTACGCCGACCCGCGCGAGGGCTTCCATCAAGACTGGAACACGCTGATCTACAACTTCGGCCGCACCGAGGTCTGCAACTTCATGGTCGCCAACGCGCTCTACTGGCTCGAGCGCTACAACGTCGACGGCCTGCGCGTCGATGCGGTCGCGTCGATGCTGTACCGCGACTACAGCCGCCAGGCCGGCGAATGGGTGCCGAACGAGCACGGCGGGCGCGAGAACCTCGAGGCGATCGCGTTCCTGCGGCGCATGAACGAGGTCGTCGGCGTCGAGCGGCCGCCCGCGATCACGCTGGCCGAGGAGTCGACCGCGTTCCCGGCGGTCTCGCGCCCGGTGTATGCCGGTGGCCTCGGCTTCCACTACAAATGGAACATGGGCTGGATGCACGACACGCTGCAGTACATGCAGCGCGACCCGATCCACCGCCGCCACCACCACGGCGAGATGACCTTCAGCCTGGTCTACGCGTTCAACGAAAACTTCGTGCTGCCGCTCTCGCACGACGAGGTCGTGCACGGCAAGGGCTCGCTGCTCAGCAAGATGCCGGGCGACAAGTGGCAGAAGCTCGCCAACCTGCGCACGCTGTACGCGTTCATGTGGGCCCACCCCGGCAAGAAGCTGCTGTTCATGGGCTGCGAGCTGGCACAGGAGGCCGAGTGGAGCCACGAGCGCTCGCTCGACTGGCACCTGCTCGAGGATGCCGGCCACGCCGGCGTCCAGTCGCTCGTGCGCGAGCTGAACCGGGTCTACCGCGCCGAGCCGGCGCTCTGGGAACGCGACTTCGACCCGAC
>DATMIN010000221.1:0-4549 GCA_035554275.1 Burkholderiaceae bacterium | reverse complement strand
GCCAACGCGGTGGCGGTGCCGGTGAACCCGATGAACCGCGCCGAGGAGTTCGCGCACTACATCACCGACCCGCAGACGCGCGTCGTGATCTGCAGCGCCGATCTCGCCGGCATCGTCGCCAGCGCGAACCAGACGCTGCCGGCGGCGCAGCGCATCGGCCAGCTGCTCGTCACGCGCTTCGGCGATGCGATGCCCGAGGACGGAGTCGACCCCGGCGACGCGCCCCCGCCGGCCATGCGGGCGTGGCTGCGCAGCGACCCGCCGCTGCCGCCCGGTGCACTGCGCTGGCGCGACGTGATCGCGCAGGGCCTGGTGCCCGGCGCGCTCACCGCGCGGCCCGACGACCTGGCGCTGCTGCCCTACACCTCGGGCACCACCGGGCTGCCGAAGGGCTGCATCCACACGCACCGCACGCTGATGTCCAACTCGGTCGGCGGCGGCGTCTGGGCCCACTCGAGCCCCGAGACCGTCAGCCTCGCGGTCGTGCCGATGTTCCACATCACCGGGATGATGTACAGCGTGATCGGCAACATCTACGTCGGCAACACCAGCGTGCTGATGCCGCGCTGGGATCGCGAGCTCGCCGGCCGGCTGATCTCGAAGTACAAGGTCACGCACTGGACCTGCATCCCGACGATGATCATCGACCTGTTCGGCAGCCCGAACTACCAGTCGTTCGACCTGACCAGCCTGATGTACCTGAGCGGCGGCGGCGCGGCGATGCCGCAGGCCGTGGCGCAGCGCCTGCTCGATGAATTCGGCCTGACGTTCTCCGAAGGCTACGGCTTGACCGAGACCGCCGCGCCGACGCACGTGAACCCGCCCGAGCGCGCCAAGCTGCAGTGCCTGGGCATCCCGATCTTCGGCGTCGATTCGCGCGTGGTGGACCCGCTCACCTTGCAGGAGATGCCGGTCGGCGAGGTCGGCGAGATCGTCAGCCGCGGGCCGATGCTGTTCAAGGGCTACTGGGGCCACCCCGAGGCGACGCGCGACGCGTTCGTCGAGATCGACGGCCACACGTTCTTTCGCACCGGCGACCTCGGCCGCATCGACGACGAGGGCTACTTCTTCATCACCGATCGGCTGAAGCGGATGATCAACGCGAGCGGCTACAAGGTCTGGCCGGCCGAGGTCGAGATGCTGCTCTACAAGCACCCGGCGGTGCAGGAGGCCTGCATCATCGCCGCGCGCGACGCCTACCGTGGCGAGACGGTCAAGGCCGTCGTCGTGCTGCGCACCGAGGCCAAGGGCAAGACCAGCGGCGAGGAGATCACGGCCTGGGCGCGCGACCACATGGCCGCGTACAAGGTGCCGAAGATCGTCGAGTTCGTCGAGGCGCTGCCGAAGTCGGGCTCGGGCAAGGTGATGTGGCGATTGCTGCAGGACCAGGAAGCGGCCGGAAAGTCCCCGACTACTACGTGATGGATCTCGACAAAGGCATGGCCGAGACCGTCGCGCCGCAGTTGCCGACGCCGGCGCAGATCGCCGCGTGCCGCTGGCTGCCCGACGCCGAGCTCGCGGTCTACGCGGCCGAGTTCGCGCGCACCGGGCTGCAGGGCGGGCTGCAGTGGTACCGCTGCCAGACCGAAGGCCACCGCAACGCCGACACGCGGCTGTTCGCAGGCCGGCGCATCGAGGTGCCGGCGTGCTTCATCGCCGGCCGCGCCGACTGGGCCCGTGGCAATGGCCCGGCGCGCTGCAGCGCATGCAGACCGAGGCCTGCGCGCGCTTCGAGGGCTGCCACTGGATCGAAGGCGCCGGCCACTGGGTGCAGCAGGAGCAGCCCGAGGCGGTGGTGCAGCAACTGATCGCATTCCTGCGCGCGACATCGTAGATTGGGCGCGCCATGGACCTCACCGACTTCGACCTGCGCCGCCTGCCCGACGCGTTCTACGCCGACCCGTTCCCGACCTACCGCGCGCTGCGCGAGCACGAGCCGGTGAAACGAATGCCCGACGGCAGCGTGTTCCTGACGCGCTACGCCGACATCGTCGCGGTCTACAAGGACACGCTCACGTTCAGCTCCGACAAGCACGAGGAGTTCGCGCCGAAGTACGGCGCCGCCGCGCCGCTGTTCGAGCACCACACGACCAGCCTCGTCTTCAACGACCCGCCGCTGCACACGCGGGTGCGGCGCCTGATCGCCGGCGCGCTGACGCCGCGCCACGTGAGCGCGATGGAAGACGGCCTGGTGCGCCTCGTCGATGGGCTGCTCGATGCGATGGCCGAACGCGCCGCGCGGGGCGAGGCGGTTGACCTGATCGAGTCGTTCGCCGCGGCGATTCCGGTCGAGGTGATCGGCAACCTGCTGCACGTGCCGCACGCCGAGCGCGGCCCCTTGCGCGACTGGTCGCTTGCGATCCTCGGCGCACTCGAGCCGGCGCTGAGCGACGCGATGCATGCGCGCGGCAATGCCGCGGTGAGCGACATGTTGTCGTATCTTGAAGGCCTGGTCGCGCACCGTGCCGCTTCGCCCGGCGACCCCGAGACTGACGTGCTGACGCGACTGATTCAAGGCGAAGTGATTGGCGAGGGCGGTGCGACCGAGCGTTTGCTGGCCAAGGAGCTGCTGCACAACTGCATCTTCCTGCTCAACGCCGGCCACGAGACCACGACCAACCTGATCGGCAACGGCCTGAAGTGCCTGCTCGACGCGCCCGACCAGAAGCAGCGCCTGATCGACGCGCCGGCGCTGATCCGCAGCGCGATCGAGGAGTTCCTGCGCATCGAGAGCTCGAACCAGCTCGGCAACCGCATCACCACGGTCGCGACCGAGATCGGCGGCGTAGCGCTTTCGCCGCGCACGCCGGTCACGCTGTGCATCGGCGCCGCGAACCGCGACCCGGTGCAGTTCCCCGAGCCGGATCGGCTCGACATCGCGCGCGCGCCGAACCGCCATCTCGCGTTCGGCTCGGGCATCCACCAATGCGTCGGCATGGGCCTGGCGCGGCTCGAGGGCCGGATCGCGATCGAGCGCTTCGTCGCGCGCTTCCCGCACTACCGCCTCGCCGCGCCGGCGCAGCGCTCGCAGCGCGCGCGCTTCCGCGGCCACCTGACGCTGCCGTGCGCACTGCTCGGCTGACCTTCGTGACTGCCCTCATCGCCCCAGGAGACTTTCGATGACCATCCGCCCCCTCGCCACGCTCGCCCTGCTGGCCGCGTGCGCGCTGCCCGCCGCGGCGCAGATCAAGATCGGTGTCACGCTGTCGACCACCGGCCCGGCGGTCTCGCTCGGCATTCCCGAGAAGAACACGATCGCGCTGCTGCCGAAGACGATCGCCGGCAAGAGCGTCGAATACATCGTGCTCGACGACGCGAGCGACCCGAGCGCGGCGGTCGTCAACACCCGCAAGCTGACGAGCGAGAACCAGGTCGACGCGATCATCGGCTCGACGACGACGCCGAACTCGCTCGCGATGACCGACATCGTCGCCGAGGCGGGCACGCCGACGATCTCGCTCGCGTCGAGCGCGCGGATCATCGAGCCGATGAACGCCAAGCGCGCGTGGGTCTTCAAGACGCCGCAGACCGACACGATGATGGTGCTCGCGATCCTCGAGCACGCCGCCAAGCGTGGCATCAAGTCGATGGGCTACATCGGCTTTTCCGACGCGCTCGGCGAGGCGTTCTACGCCGAGTTCGAGAAGTTCGCGTCGGTGCGCGGCGTCAGGATCGTCGCCAACGAGCGCTTCGCGGCGCGCGACACCAGCGTCACCGCGCAGGTCATCAAGCTCGCCGCGGCCAACCCCGAGATGGTGGTGATCGGCGCGAGCGGCACGCCGGCGGTGCTGCCGGCGCGCGCGCTGGTCGAGCGCGGCTACAAGGGCGCGGTCTACTTCAACCACGGCGTGGCGAACAACGATTTCCTGCGCGTCGGCGGCAAGGACATCGAGGGCGGCTTCGTGCCGACCAGCCCGGTGGTCGTCGCGGCCGCGCTGCCGGCCGATCACCCGGCGAAGGCGCAAGCGATGGCGTACGTGAAGGCGTATGAGGCGGTCAACGGCGCCGGCAGCGTGTCGGCGTTCGGCGCCTACACCTGGGATGCCGGGCTGCTGCTTGCGCAGGCGGTTCCGGTCGCGCTGAAGACGGCGCAGCCGGGCACGAAGGAGTTCCGGGCCGCGCTGCGCGACGCGATCGAGGCGACGCGCGAACTGCGCGTCAGCAACGGCGTGATGAGCATGTCGAAGAACGACCACCTCGGGCTCGATCAGCGGGCCCGGGTGATCGTCAGGGTCGAAAGCGGAAAGTGGACGCTGCAGCCCTGAGGGCTGCGGTCGCGCTGCCGGATCAGTTCGTCAGCACTTGGCCGCGGATCTCGCCGCCGGGGTTCTGCGCGGTGTGCACGTTGACGTACCACTTGCCGGCGACGAGGTCGGCGGCCTGCGCGGGCGTCAGCGTGGCCGAGCCCTCGGCCGGGCTCGCAGCGCTCGGGAACGGCACCACGACACCGGCGTTCGCGCCGGGCATCGCCGGGCCGTGGAAGTGCGCCATCGTCGCCGGGCCGGTCAGGCCCGAGTAGGTGACCTTCCACTTCAGCACGCCGCTCGCC
>DATMIN010000220.1:0-5700 GCA_035554275.1 Burkholderiaceae bacterium | reverse complement strand
CGCCGGCGGGCCCTCGGGGCGCGAGCTGTTCAGCGTCGGCTACGTCGCGATCGAGACCGCGTGCCTGTTGTTCTCGAGCTTCACCTGCGGCGTCGCGATGATCGGTGCGCACGCGCGCAACACCGCGATGTACTACTGGGGCATGGCGATCACGTTCGTGCTCGGCGTCGCGTTTCTCGCGCTCGAGGTCCACGAATTCGCCGGCCTCGTCGCCGAAGGCGCGGGCCCGACCCGCAGCGGTTTCCTGTCGGCGTTTTTCGCGCTCGTCGGCTGCCACGGGCTGCACGTGAGCGCGGGCCTGTTGTGGCTGCTGACGATGCTGGCCCAGGTCTGGGCCAAAGGGTTCCGCGAAGATATCCAGCGCCGGCTGCTGTGCTTCAGCCTGTTCTGGCACACGCTCGACATCATCTGGGTCGCGCTGTTCAGCCTCGTCTACCTCGTCGGAGTCGCCCCGCAATGAGTGACGACGCTTCACATCCGCACCTCAACCCGCACGCATTGCCGCAAGGCGACGCGGCGCCGGGCGACGAGCACGGCGACATCGATATCGCGTCGGGCATCCGCGGCTACGTGATCGGGCTGGTGCTCGCGGTCGGCCTGTCGATCGTGTCGTTCTACATCGCGCGCAGCACGCTGGTCTGGGCGCCGTCGATCCCGATCGCGCTGTCGGTGCTCGCGCTGGCGCAGATGGGCGTGCACCTCGTCTTCTTCCTGCACATCACGACCGGCAAGGACAGCATCAACAACGTGCTGGCGCTTGCGTTCGGCGTCCTGATCGTGATGCTGCTCGTCTTCGGCTCGCTGTGGATCATGACGAACCTGAACCGCAACATGCCGCCGATGGATCAGATCATGCAAATGCAACGTTGACGACCACCTACCGCTGCGGCCCGAGCATCAGCCCCTCCTCGGGCCGCAGCAGTGTCGAGTCGCCGCCGATCACCTCGCCCTGCCGATCGAGCAGCGTCGACAGCCAGATGCAGGGCGTCGGGCTCACGCGCGGCAGGCGGCGCACGTCGACCGTGGCCATGCTCGCGCTGAAGTTCAGCAGCACCACGACCCGTTGCGGCGGGTCGCCGCGCGCATAGATCAGCACGTTGCCCTGCACGCCGAGCGGCGTCCAGGCGCCCTCGTGCAGCGCCGCGGTCCGGCGTCGCAGCGCCAGCAGTTGCCGGTACAGGTGCAGCATCGAGTGCGGGTCGCCTTGTTGCCGATCGACCGACAGGTCCGGCGCGTCGCTGCCGAGCCGCAGCCAGGGCCGCCCGGTGCTGAAGCCGGCGGCGGGAGCGTCGCTGCGCCACGGCATCGGCGTGCGCTGCGGGTCGCGGCCGAGCCCATGGCCGGGCGCGCGGCGCTCGAACGGGTCCTGCACCTCGGCGAGCGGGATCGGCACATCGGTCATGCCGAGCTCGTCGCCGTAGTAGAGCGTCGGCGTGCCGCGCAGCGTGAGGAGCAGCATCGCGGCCAGGCGCGCACCGCCGGCGCCGATGCGGCTGGCGATGCGCGGCTTGTCGTGGTTGCCGAGCACCCAGTTCGGCGCCGCGCCGGCCGGCAGCGCCACCTCGTAGTCGCGCACCAGCCGGTCGATCGCCTGGGCCTGCCAGTCGGCGCCGATCAGGTGGAAGTTGAACGGCAGCTGCGCGCCGCGCAGAACCCCCGCCGCGTCCATGCCGTAGTAGTTCATCAGCCGCTGGACCGGCAGATAGACCTCGCCGATCAGCACGCGCGCCGACTCGGGCGTGCCGAACTCGTCGAGCACGCGGCGCATCTCGAGCACGATGCTCTGCACCTCGGGGCGATCGGCGGTGTACTCGGGAAGCAGGCGGTGCGCCGGGTCGCCGCCCGGCACGAACGCCGGGTTCACGGGGTTGTCGCGGTATTCGTCGTCCTTGATCAGGTGATAGATCACGTCGACGCGAAACCCGTCGACGCCGCGGCGCAGCCAGAAGCGCATCACCTCGTACATCGCGGCGCGCACCTCGGGATGGCGCCAGTTCAGATCCGGCTGCTCCTTCAGGAACATGTGCGCGTAGTACTGGCCACTCGGCGCATCGAGCGTCCATGCCGGGCCGCCGAAGTTGCTGAGCCAGTTGTTCGGCGGGCCGCCGCCTTCGGCCGGGTCGCGCCACAGATACCAGTCGCGCTTCGGGTCGCTGCGGCTGCTGCGGCTCTGCGCGAACCAGGGGTGAAGCTCCGACGTGTGGTTCGGCACCAGGTCGAGGATGACGCGCAGTCCGAGCGCCTTCGCCTCGGCCATCAACGCATCGAAGTCGGCCAGCGTGCCGAAGCGCGGGTCGACGTCGCAGTAGTCGGCCACGTCGTAGCCGAAGTCGGCCATCGGCGACGGGAAGAACGGCGAGATCCAGATCGCGTCGACGCCGAGCGCGGCGACATAGCCCAGGCGCTGCCGGATGCCGTTCAGGTCGCCGATGCCGTCGCCGTCAGCATCCTGGAACGAGCGCGGGTAGATTTGATAGATCACCCCGTTGCGCCACCACGCGTCGGGCGACGGCCGATCCGGCGGCCGCTCTTGCGCAATTTCAGCGAACGACAAACTCATGATCAACGACCTTTGGTACAAGAACTCGATCGTCTACTGCCTGTCGGTGGGAACCTTCATGGACAGCAACGGCGACGGTATCGGCGACTTCCAGGGGCTCGCGCGCCGGCTGGATTATCTTCAGGGCCTGGGTGTTACCACGATCTGGCTGATGCCATTCCAGACCTCGCCGTGGCGCGACGACGGCTACGACGTGGCCGACTACTACAACGTCGACCCGCGCTTCGGCACGCTCGGCGACTTCGTCGAGTTCACGCACGGCGCGAGCCAGCGCGGGATGCGGGTGCTGATCGATCTGGTCGTCAATCACACGTCCGACCAACATCCGTGGTTCCTCGACGCGCGAGCCGACCGCGCGTCGAAGTACCGCGACTGGTATGTGTGGGCCGATCGCAAGCCGGCCAAGGCCGACGACGGCGTCGTGTTCCCGGGGGTTCAGAAGTCGACGTGGGCGTACGACAAGGTCGCGGGGCAGTGGTACTTTCATCGCTTCTACGATTTCCAGCCCGATCTGAACACCGCGAACCCGCTGGTCCAGGCGGAGATTCTCAAGGTCATGGGCTTCTGGACTCAGCTCGGCGTATCGGGCTTTCGAATGGACGCCGTGCCGTTCGTGATCGCCGCGAAGGGCGCCGACGTGAAGAAGCCGAAGTCGCAGTTCGACATGTTGCGCACCTTCCGGGAGTTGCTGCAGTGGCGCCAGGGCGATTCGATCATTCTCGGCGAGGCCAACGTGCTGCCGAAGGACGACCTCGAATACTTCGGCGCGGCCGGCGAGCGGCTGCAGATGATGTTCAACTTCCAGGTCAATCAGAACCTCTTCTACGCGCTCGCCAGCGCCGACACGCGGCCGCTCGCGAAGGCCCTCGCGGCGACCGAGCCGCGGCCGGCGACCTCGCAATGGGGCATGTTCCTGCGCAACCACGACGAACTCGACCTCGGTCGCCTCAGCCCCAAGCAACGCCAGCGCGTGTTCGACGCGTTCGCGCCGGACCGGGACATGCAGCTGTACGACCGCGGCATCCGGCGTCGCCTCGCGCCGATGTTGCACGGCGACCGGCAGCGGCTCGAGCTCGCGTACAGCCTGATGCTGACATTGCCCGGGACCCCGGTGCTGCGCTACGGTGACGAGATTGGGATGGGCGACGATCTCTCGCTGCCCGAGCGCAACTGCGCGCGCACGCCGATGCAGTGGTCGAATGAGCCGCACGGCGGCTTCACGACGGCGGCGCGGCCCGCGACGCCGGTGATCTCGGGCGGCCCGTACGGTTACGAGCATCTGAACGTGGCCGCGCAGCGCCGCGATCCGAATTCGTTCCTGAACTGGCTCGAGCGCATGTGCCGGATGCGCAAAGAGGTGCCCGAGATCGGCTGGGGCCGCTTCGAGGTGCTGCCGCATCCGAACCCCGCGATCCTGCTGCTGCGCTACGAGTGGCGCAACAACGCGGTGCTGTTCGTTCACAACCTCGATGCCGAGCCGCTCGAGGTCAGCTTCGCCGCGCAGGCCTTCGACGGCCGCGCCGGCATGCTGGTGAACCTGCTCTCGGAAGATCACAGCGGCGCGGATGAAAAGGGTCGGCACTGCGTGCAGCTCGAGCGCTACGGCTACCGCTGGTTCCGCGTCGGTGGGCTGGACTACCTGCTGCGGCGCAGCGAGGTCTGAATCGGCCACATTTCACGAGTGCATGCCACGTAGGCCGGCTCCTACGGCGGCGTGGGCGTTTGTCCTACGAAACGCTCAGCGCGCCGATGCCACATTCTTTGTCGCCGGCGGGTGGGGAGCAGGCCGAGCGACCCGCCGAGGAGACTGCCGGCGCAAGATCAGAACAGCGAGGACGGCGGTGACACCGTTGAAGTACGACACACGTTCCGCCGCGCGGCGCCACCGCGCGCGCGCGGCCGGTGGGGGGCGAGGCGCGGCTGCGCTGAATCACCCCGGTCCAAGGTCACATGGCGCCCCCGTTCGCGGGGCATGCATTTCGAGCCGCGACGTGTCGGCCCAGAACCCATCGCGAGACGAATCATGAGCGAGATCGCCACCCGAGCCAAGGTGTCCCTGCGCGCGCCTGTCGCCAATGGCGCGCACCCGCCAGCGGGCAGTACAACCGCCGGCCCGTCGCGGCGCGACGCCTTGCGCAACCGGCAGTTGCTCGCCGCGATGCTCGCCTTCCGGGATGGCGACTTCACCAAGAGGTTGCCCACCGATTGGGAAGGGGTGGACGGCGAGATCGCGAATGCGTTCAACCAGACGATTGCGCACGAAGCGCGCATCTCCGCCGAAGTCGCGCGTCTGAGCGCGACGGTGGGCAAGGAAGGGCGGCTGAAGCAGCGCATGTCGTTGCCCGGCGCGCTCGGCGGCTGGGCGACGAAGATCGAGTCGATCAACACGCTGATGGACGACCTGGTCCGGCCGACCGCCGAGATCGCGCGCACCATCGGCGCGGTGGCCAAGGGCGACCTCGGCCAGGCGATGGAGCTCGAGGTCGACGGCCGCGAGCTGCGCGGCGAGTTCCTGCGCTCGGCCAAGCTGGTCAACACGATGATCCAGCAGCTCTCGGTGTTCACCTCCGAGGTGACGCGCGTGGCGCGCGAGGTCGGCATCGAAGGCAAGCTCGGCGGGCAGGCGCAGGTGAAGGGCGTCTCGGGCGTCTGGCGCGAGCTGACCGACTCGGTCAACCAGATGGCCGGCAACCTGACCGACCAGGTCCGCAACATCGCCGAGGTGACGATCGGCGTGGCGAACGGCGACTTGAGCAAGAAGATCACCGTCGACGTGCGCGGCGAGATCCTGCAGCTCAAGGAGGCGACCAACACGATGGTCGACCAGCTGCGCTCGTTCGCGTCGGAGGTGACGCGAGTTGCGCGCGAGGTCGGCACCGACGGCCGGCTCGGCGGCCAGGCCGTCGTGCCCGGCGTGGCCGGCACCTGGAAGGATCTGACCGACTCGGTCAACGCGATGGCGACGAACCTGACCGCCCAGGTGCGCAACATCGCGACGGTGACGACGGCCGTGGCGCGCGGCGACCTCTCGCGCAAGATCACGGTCGACGTCAAGGGCGAGATCCTGGAGCTGAAGGAAACCATCAACACGATGGTCGACCAGCTCAACGGCTTCTCGTCCGAGGTGACGCGGGTGGCGC
>DATMIN010000219.1:0-5435 GCA_035554275.1 Burkholderiaceae bacterium | reverse complement strand
GCCGAGATCATGTCGATCAGCTACGCCGAGCGGCGCAAGGCCTTGCCGCTCAACGTGGGCCTGAACGAGGTCACGATCGCCACCTGCGAGCCGCTCGACGTGAGCTGGGTGCCCGAGATCGAGGCGCATGTGCGCAAGTCGATCAAGCTCGTGGTCGTGAGCCCGCTCGAGCTGACGCGCTACACGACCGAGTTCTACACGCTGTCGCGCTCGGTGCGCAACGCGATCAAGACCGGCGAGGTGTCGGCGCTGGCGAGCTTCGAGCAGCTGGTCGAGCTCGGCAAGACCAACAAGCAGCTCGACGCCAACGACCAGGGCGTCGTGCAGGTGGTCGACTGGCTGTGGCAGTACGCGTTCGACCAGCGCGCCTCCGACATTCATTTGGAACCGCGGCGCGAGCGCAGCGTGATCCGCTTCCGCATCGACGGCGTGCTGCAGACGGTGTATCAGCTCCCACCGGGCGTGATGAACGCGATGATCGCGCGCGTGAAACTGCTCGGCCGCATGGACGTGGTCGAGAAGCGCCGCCCGCTCGACGGCCGCATCAAGACGCGCAACCCGTCGGGCGACGAGGTCGAGATGCGGCTGGCGACGATCCCCACCGCGTTCGGCGAGAAGATGGTGATGCGCATCTTCGACCCCGACACCACGGTGAAGACGGTCGAGGCGCTCGGCTTCGGCCCGCACGACGGCAAGCGCTGGGAGGCGCTGGTGGCGCAGCCGCACGGCATCGTGCTGCTGACCGGGCCGACCGGCTCGGGCAAGACGACCACGCTGTACTCGACGCTGAAGCGCCTCGCGACCGAAGACGTCAACGTCTGCACGATCGAAGACCCGATCGAGATGATCCAGCCGGCGCTGAACCAGACCCAGGTGCAGCCGGCGATCGAGCTGAACTTCGCCGAGGGCCTGCGCGCGCTGATGCGGCAGGACCCGGACATCATCATGGTCGGCGAGATTCGCGATCTCGAGACCGCCGAGATGGCGATCCAGGCCGCGCTGACCGGCCACCTCGTGTTCAGCACGCTGCACACCAACGACGCGAGCTCGGCGGTGACAAGGCTGGCCGATCTGGGCGTGCCGGCGTACCTGATCGGCTCGACGCTGATCGGCGTGCTCGCGCAGCGCCTCGTGCGCACGCTGTGCGTGGCCTGCAAGCAGCCCGACGAGGCGCTCGCGCGCGAGCAGCTCGACGAGCTGGCGAAGCCCTGGCGCCTGAGCGGCGAGATCCGCCCGTACCGGCCCGTCGGCTGCATCGACTGCCGCATGACGGGCTACCGCGGCCGCGCCGGCCTGTACGAGCTGCTCACCGTGACCGATGCGGCGCGCAGCGCGATCCACCCCGCCACCGATGCACCGAAGTTGCGCCGCCAGGCCGTCGCCGACGGTCTGCGGCCGCTGCGCCTGGCCGGGCTGATGAAGATCGCGCAAGGGCAGACCACGCTCGACGAGGTGCTGCGCGCCACGCCGTTCTGGGAAGCGTGAGCCGCGCTTACGCGTAAACCAGACCCAGGCGCGCCCGGCGGCCTGCCTAGAATCCGGGGCGTTTTCGGGAAGGAATCAAGCATGCAGATCAAGAGCCAGCGCGACTTCGTGTCGGGCCTGATGTTCATCGTCGTCGGCGTCGTGTTCGCCGTCGGCGCGACCAACTATTCGATGGGCAGCTCGGCCAAGCCGGGGGCGGGCTACTTTCCGCTGATCCTGTCGGTGCTGATGGCGATCCTCGGCGCCGTGGTGCTGTTCAAATCGCTGACGATCGAGACCGAGGGCGGCGACCCGATCGGCGCGATCGCGTGGCGGCCGCTGCTCGTGATCGTCGCGTCGATCCTCGTGTTCGGCTTCGCGCTGCCCAAGCTCGGCATGTTCCTGACGATCCCGCTGCTGATCGTGATGGTCAGCTTCGCCGGCGACGAGTTCGGCTGGATGGGCGTGGTCGTGAACAGCATCGTGCTGACCGCGGGCTCGTGGGTCATCTTCATCTGGGGTCTGAACCTGACGATCCCGCTGAAGCCCTGGTTCATGGGCGGCTGAGCATGGACCTCCTTCACAACCTCGCCCTCGGGTTCGGCGTCGCCTTCACGCTGCAGAACCTGCTCTACGCGTTCTTCGGCTGCGTGCTCGGCACGCTGATCGGCGTGCTGCCGGGCCTCGGCCCGGTCGCGACGATCGCGATGCTGCTGCCCTCGATCTACGCGCTCGACGCGACGCCGGCGCTGATCATGCTGGCCGGCATCTACTACGGCGCGCAGTACGGCGGCTCGACGACCGCGATACTGATCAACGTGCCGGGTGAATCGAGCTCGGTCGTGACCGCGATCGACGGCTACCAAATGGCGCGCCGCGGCCGCGCCGGCTCGGCCCTCGCGGCGGCCGGCCTCGGCTCGTTCTTCGCCGGCTGCGTCGGCACGATCATCATCGCCGCGTTCGCGCCGCCGCTGACCGAGCTCGCGTTCAAGTTCGGCCCGGCCGAATACTTCTCGCTGATGGTGCTCGGCCTGATCGGCGCGGTGGTGCTGGCCTCGGGCTCGCTGATCAAGGCGATCGCGATGATCATCCTCGGGCTGCTGCTGGCGCAGATCAACACCGACGTGATCTCGGGCACCGCGCGCTACAGCTTCGACATCCCCGAGCTGACCGACGGCATCGGCTTCGTCGTGATCGCGATGGGCGTGTTCGGCTTCGGCGAGATCATCGCCAACCTCGGCCAGCCGGCCGAGCACCGCGAGGTCTTCACGAAGGACGTGAAGGGCCTGTGGCCGACGAAGCAGGACTTCCTCGACGCCTGGCCCGCGGTGATGCGCGGCACCGCGCTCGGCTCGATCTTGGGTGTGCTGCCGGGCGGCGGCGCGCTGCTTGCGTCGTTCGCCGCGTACACGGTCGAGAAGAAGATGAAGCAGCGGCCCGGCGAGGTGCCGTTCGGCAAGGGCAACATCCGCGGCGTGGCCGGCCCCGAGAGCGCCAACAACGCCGGCGCACAGACCTCGTTCATCCCGATGCTCACGCTCGGCATCCCGCCCAACGCGGTGATGGCGCTGATGGTGGGCGCGATGACGATCAAGGGCATCCAGCCCGGCCCGCAGGTGATGACGAGCAACCCGCAACTCTTCTGGGGCCTGATCGCCTCGATGTGGGTCGGCAACGCGATGCTGGTGATCCTGAACCTGCCGCTGATCGGCATCTGGATCAAGCTGCTGACGGTGCCTTACCGCTACCTGTTCCCGGCGATCACCCTCTTCTGCTGCATCGGCGTGTACACGCTGAACAACAACACGTTCGACGTGCACCTGACCGCGCTGTTCGCGCTGATCGGCTACGCCTTCTACAAGCTCAGTTGCGAGGGCGCGCCGCTGCTGCTCGGCTTCATCCTCGGCCCGATGATGGAAGAGAACCTGCGCCGCGCGCTGCTGCTGTCACGCGGCGACTGGACCGCGTTCGTCACGCGCCCGCTCTCGGCCGCGCTGCTCGCCGCCGCGGCGCTGATGATCGTGGTCGTGATGCTGCCGTCGATCAGCAAGAAGCGCGAAGAGACCTTCACCGAAGAGCTTTGACGACGGCGCGGCGGCGGCGCGCGCTCAAGCAAAGGTGGCTCTGCCACTTTGCTTGAACCCCAAGCGCCACGCAGGGGCCCCTCCGTGGCCCTTGGGGCGGGCTGGGCGCAGCTCGGCCTGGGGGCGCTCCGTAGAATCGGGCGCGATGTCTTCCTCTGCCACCACGGGCGCGCCGGCCGCGGCCCTCGGCGAGCGCCCGGTCTGGCCCGGCCTCGCGCTGGCCTCGCTCGGCGCGATCGCGTTCTCGGGCAAGGCGATCATCGTCAAGCTCGCGTACCGCCACGGCGTCGACGCGGTGACGTTGATCATGTACCGCATGCTGTTCGCGCTGCCGCTGTTCGTGCTGCTCGCGTGGTGGGCCGGGCGCGGCAAGCCGGCGCTGACGCGGCGCGATGGGATCGTTGTCGCCGGGCTCGGCTTCAGCGGCTACTACCTCGCGAGCTTTCTCGACTTCGCGGGCCTGGCCTTTATTTCCGCCGGCTTCGAGCGGCTGATCCTGTACCTCAACCCGACGCTCGTGCTGGCGTTCGGCGTGCTGCTGTTCGGGCGCCGCGTCCACGCCCGCCAGCTGATCGCGCTGGCAGTGAGCTACACCGGCGTGGCGCTGGTGTTCGGCCACGAGCTGCACGCGCTCGGCAGCGACGCCGCGCTCGGCGCGGCGCTGGTGTTCGCGAGCGCGGTGAGCTACGCGATCTACCTCGTCTACAGCGGCGAAGAGGTCAGGCGCCTCGGCGCGCTGCGCCTCACGGGCCTGGCGAGCACGGTGGCCTGCGTGCTGTGCATCGTGCAATTCGCGCTGCTGCGGCCGATGAGCGCGCTCGCGGTGGCGCCCGAGGTGATCTGGCTCTCGGTGCTGAACGCCGCGCTGTGCACCTTCGCGCCGGTGCTGATGGTGATGATGGCGATCGAGCGCATCGGCGCGCCGATCGTCGCGCAGACCGGCATGATCGGGCCGCTGTCGACGATCCTGATGGGCGTGGTGATCCTCGGCGAGCGCCGTTCACCGTGTGGATCGCGGCCGGCACGGCGCTGGTGCTGGCCGGCATCTGGCTGCTGGCGAAGTGGAGGGGTTAGCCGACGAGGCCGCGCGTCGACACGCGACGCCCGTTTTCGGTCTGTCGCATACTGAAACCCGCCCAAATCGGAGCAATAGCATGGCGAATGTAAAATCAATCGAAAAGGCGGTGGAGTCGCTGCCGCCTTCTGAACTGGCCGAATTCCGCCGATGGTTCGCGGAATTCGATTCCGCCGCGTGGGACAAGCAGATCGAGCAGGACGCCAACTCCGGCAAGCTTGATGCACTCGCAGCCGAAGCACTTGCTGACTATCGCACTGGCGTGGCTCGAGAGCTTTGAAACATACAGCGTCGAAGCGGTTCTGGCAGTGCCTTGAGGTTCTGGCAGTGCCTTGAATCACTGCCGGTCGAGGTTCAAGCGCTTGCGCATCGCAACTACGCTCAACTCAGGGAAGATCCGTCGCATCCTTCGCTGCACTTCAAAAGTGTCGGGAATGGCAAGTACCACAGCGTTCGCGTCGGGCTTTACTACAGAGCACTCGGCTTGTCGGTGGCCGGCGGTGTCCATTGGTTCTGGGTCGGAACGCATGGCGAGTACGACAAGATCGTCGGCTAACCTTCCATCGAGCGGACTGGCCTAACGGCCGCGCATGTCAAACGATAGAACCAGGGATTGCTGCGGCTGGCCACGTTTTCTCTACGCGCGCCGTTCTTCGGCGCTCAGGCCTTCGGCGATGAATGTGGGGCTCCAGGCGTTCAGCGAACAGAGGACGCTGCCGGCGACATCATCTTGCAATGGTGCGCTGGGTGTGCTCCGCGACTCGCGGTTGAGAAGCGGGCGTTCGATGGAATGAAGGGTGTGAGCCATGGAT
>DATMIN010000218.1:0-2661 GCA_035554275.1 Burkholderiaceae bacterium | reverse complement strand
GCCGCCGGCGCTCGCGACGATGCGCGCACCTTCGTCGGCGTGCACCGTGATGCCTTCGAACTCGTGGTACGCGACCTTGCCGTACAGCTGCGCCGAGTAGAAGTTGCTGAAGTCCAGGCCGTCGTCGAGGCAGCACACCGCCATCGTCGGCGTCGTGTGCACGTGCATCACGCAGTGCGCGTCGGGCATGGTCGCGTGGATCTTGGCGTGGAAGGTGAAGCCGGCCGGGTTGATCGGCCAGTCGCTCGGCGCGACGAGGTGGCCGCGCAGATCGACCTTGACGAGGTTCGACGCGCAGACCTCGCTGTAGTGCAGCCCGAACGGGTTCAGCAGGAAGTGCGCGTCGGGCCCGGGCACGCGCAGCGAGATGTGGTTGTAGATCAGCTCGCCCCAGCCGAGCCGGTCGAAGATGCGGTACGCGGCGGCGAGCTGCACGCGTGCGGCCCATTCGTCGGGCGCGATGTGGGCGGGGCGATCGGCGTCGATCGGCGTGGCGGCATTCATGCCTCGGGCTCCCGTCACTCGAATCGGAACTCGATCGCGCCGAGCGGCCCGTAGTCGACGCGGAACGCGTCGCCCGCGACGGCGCCGACCGGCCGCGTGAACGAGCCCGCGAGCACGACGTCGCCGGCGTTGAGCTGCTCGCCGTACGGCGCGATCTTGTTGGCGAGCCAGGCCACGCCGTGGCCCGGGTGGTCGAGCACACCGGCGGCCAGACCCGTCTCTTCGACGCTGCCGTTCTTGACGAGCAGCGCGCCGACCCAGCGCAGATCGACCTCGCCCGGCGCCACCGCGCGCCCGCCGAGCACGATGCCGGCGTTGGCGGCGAAATCGCTGATCGTGTCCTGCACCTTGCGCATCACCTTCGTCTCGCGGTCGAACTGCTCGATGCGCGCGTCGATGATCTCGACCGCCGGGCTGACGCGCTCGGTCGCGGCGAGCACGTCGACGAGCGTCACGCCGGGGCCGCGCAGCGGCCGGCCGAGGATGAACGCGAGTTCGACCTCGACGCGCGGCGCGATGAAGCGCTCGATCGGGATCGCGCCCCCGGCGTCGAAGAACATGTCGTCCATCAGCGGCGCGAAATCGGGCTCGTCGATCTGGCTCGCCTGCTGCATCGCGCGCGAGGTCAGCCCGATCTTGCGGCCGAGGATGCGCCGGCCCGCGGCGAGCTCGAGCGCGACCCAGGCGCGCTGCACCGCGTAGCCGTCGTCGACCGTCATCTGCGGAAAGCGCTTCGAGAAATGGCGCACCTGCACGCGGTCGCGCCGCGCCACCTGCAGCTCGCGCGCGAGCGCTTGAATCGTGTCGGCCGCGAGCATCGCGTCAGCCCTTCGCGAACAGCGCGTGCAGGTTGCCGAGCTTGGCGTCGTAGACCTCGGCGCCGACGTCGATCTGCAGCGTCACGCCGACCGGGCGGCGTGTCAGGATCGGCTCGAAGAACGCCTTCGCGGCGTCGCGCAGCGCGTCGCCGACGCGCTGCTGCGTGGCCTCGCTGCGGCCGCGGCCCATGCGCAGGTTGAGATAGGCGAACGCGCTGTCGTGCAGGCCGTCGGCGATCGCGTAGCGCAGCGCCGGATACGCGAGCACGCGCGTGCCGCCGACCGGGAACACCGCCGCGCCGGCCTCGTCGCGCTGCGCGATCAGCGTGTCGGCCAGGGTGCGGCACAGCGCGTTCATGTCGGCCTGCGCGTCGAGGTTGTCGCTGTACAGGATCACGAGGTGGGGCATGGTGGCGCCTTCGGTGAGGGGTCAGGCGGCGAGCGGCACGACCGGGAAGACCGCGTTGATCTGCCCCGTGCCCGAACTGCCGAAGTATGGCGTGATGATCTCGACGCCACGGTCGTAGCGCGCGCCGCCGAGCAGGCCGAGCAGCATCGCCGTGTCGTGCATACCGCCCTCGCCCCAGCACTTGTCGGCGTACATCGGCAGCATCTCGAGGAAGGTCTTCCAGTCGCCGCGCTGCCAGAGTTCGACGACGTGGCGGTCGGTCTGCTCGAGGAACTCGTCGAACACCCGGTGCATGAACTCGGGCGCGCGGCCGTTCGGCGCGAAGTGGTGCGAGAGCGACCCGCTCGCGAACACCGCGACCGTGCCGTCGTAGCGCTCCTCGATCGCGCGCCGCACCGCGAGGCCGAAGCGCGCGCTCTCGGCCAGGTCGTGCCACATGCACCAGCCCGAGACGCAGACGACCTTGAAGTGCTGGTCGGCGTTCATGTAGCGCATCGGCACCAGCGTGCCGTACTCGAGTTCGAGCGTGGTTTCGCTGTGCGCGCGGCTCTTCACGCCCGTCTCGTTCGCCACCTCGGCGATCAGGTGGCCGAGCGCCGGGTTGCCGGGGTACGCGTACGGCAGGTTCTTGATGAAGTGCGGCAGCTCGTTGCTGGTGTAGACGCCCTCGAAGCGCGGCGCGCAGTTGATGTGGTACTCGGAATTGACGAGCCAGTGCACGTCGAACACCACGATCGTGTCGACGCCGACCGCGCGGCAGCGCCGGCCGATCTCGACATGGCCGTCGATGGCCGCCTGCCGGCAACCCTTGTGCGGGCCGTCGAGCTCCGACAGGTACATCGACGGGACGTGGGTGATCTTGGCGGCGAGGGCTAGTTTGCCCATGGCATCTCGATGATTTGTGCGTCGCGGCAGGCGGCATCGGCTGCG
>DATMIN010000217.1:0-2744 GCA_035554275.1 Burkholderiaceae bacterium | reverse complement strand
CCGCCGCTGAGCTTGACGCCGCGTTCGCCGACGTGCGCGTCGTAGCCCTGCCGGCCTTTCGGGTCGGTCAGGCCCTGGATGAACTCGTGCGCCTCGGCGCGCCGCGCCGCGAGGATCATCTGCGCGTCGCCCGCGTCGGGCCGGCCGTACAGGATGTTGTCGCGCACCGAGCGGTGCAGCAGCGAGGTGTCCTGCGTCACCATGCCGACCTGGGCACGCAGCGAATCCTGCGTCGCGCGCGCGATGTCCTGGCCGTCGACGAGCACGCGACCGCTCTCGACGTCGTACAGCCGCAGCAGCAGGTTCACGACCGTGCTCTTGCCCGCGCCCGAGCGGCCGACCAGGCCGACCTTCTCGCCCGGGCGGATGTGCAGCGAGAGATCGTCGATCACGCGCTTGGTGCCGCCGTAGGCGAAGCCGACGTGCTCGAAGCGCACCTCGCCGCGACTCACGGCGAGCGGCGCGGCACCAACGCGGTCGACCACCGCGTGCGGGCGCGACAGCGTGGTGATGCCGTCCTGCACCGTGCCGATGTGCTCGAACAGCGACGCCATCTCCCACATCACCCAGTGCGAGATGCCGTTCAGGCGCAGTGCCATCGCGGTGGCGGCGGCGAGCGCGCCGACGCCGACCTGGCCCTGCGTCCACAGCCACAGCGCCGCGCCCGCGGTGCTCGCGATCAGCGCCATGCTCAGCGTGTGGTTGACGATCTCGAACGAGGTGACCATGCGCATCTGCGCGTGCACCGTGGCGAGAAACTCCTGCATCGCCGCGCGCGCGTAGCCGGCCTCGCGCTTCGAGTGCGAGAACAGCTTGACGGTGGCGATGTTGGTGTACGCGTCGGTGATCCGGCCGGTCATCATCGAGCGCGCATCGGCCTGCGCCTTCGCGACCCTGCCCAGGCGCGGCACGAAGTACGCGAGCGCCGCGCCGTAGAACACCAGCCAGGTGGTGAACGGCGCCAGCAGCCACAGGTCGAAGCCGCCGAGCGTGGCCATGATCGTGATGAAGTAGATGACCACGAACACCATCAGATCGGCCAGGATCATCCACGCGTCGCGCACCGCCAGTGCGGTCTGCATCACCTTCGCGCCGATGCGGCCGGCGAACTCGTCCTGGTAGAAGTGCATGCTCTGGGCGAGCATCAGGCGGTGGAAGTTCCAGCGCAGCAGCATCGGGAAGTTGCCGGCCATCGCCTGCTGCTTCAGCAGCGACTGCACCGCGACCAGCGCGATGCTCGCGGTCAGCACGCCGCCGAGCAGCACGAGGTGCGGGCCCTGGTCGAGCCACAGCCGCGCCGGCGTGGTGGCGCCGAGCCAGTCGACCACACGGCCGAGAAATGCGAACAGCAGCGCCTCGAACACGCCGATCACGGCCGTGCACAGCGTCATCGCCAGCAGGAACGGCCGCAGCCCGCGCGTGCAGGCCCACAAGAACGGGAAGAAGCGCTTCGGTGGCGGCGCCGGCTCGGCCTCGGGGTAGGGCTCGACGAGCTTCTCGAAGAACTGGAACAAGCGGGTCTCCGGTGGGCGGGGCGACATCGGCCGACAGGTTATCCGATGGCACCGATCCGATCGACGGGCGACCTTGGAGCGCTGAACGTCGCCCCGCATTGGTGCGATCGAGGCCGCACACCAAAGAAGCGCTCACACCAGCGTGGTGATTCTCGCCCGCCAATCGTGCGCGATCAGGGTTTTCCCTTAGAATGCAGCCTTCACCACTCAGAAGACCATCATGTCCTCGCTCCTGCAGTCGCTCCGCACCCTGTTCACGCCGTCGGCCCATCCGACCCAGGACCGCGACGACCAGTACCTCGCCGAATCGGCCGACATCTACGACCTCGAGCGCCGCATGCGCCAGATTGATTCGGGTCGGCTCAACGCCTACGGCATCGGCGCGCGCGGCATCTTCTCGCGCTGATCGGGTCGCGGCCGTGAAGGCCGCCGAAGCGCGGGCGCTCAGCGCTTGCGCGTCTTCTCCCAGTCGCGCAGCGCGGCCAGCGTGTTCGTCACGTGCTTGGCCGGGTTCAGGCTCTGGTAGCTGTAGATGATCGAGCGGTCGGGCGCGATCACGTACGACACGCGGTTGGCGTAGTCCGGCATGATCATCATCGCCGCGTCGTACGACTTGATCACCGCCTTTTTGTCGTCGGAGGCGACCGCGAATTTGCCGGCGCAGGCCTGCGTCGAGAACTTCACCTGCGTCGCGATGTCGTCGGTCGAGACGCCGATCACGGTGGCGCCGAGGGCGCTGAACTTCTCGGTGTTCTCGGCGAACTCGTGCGCCTCGGCCGAGCAGCCCGCGGTGAACGCGGCCGGAAAGAAGTACAGCACCACCGGGCCTTTGGCGAGCGACTGACTCAGCGAGAAATCGAATTGCTGGCCGGCCAGCGCCGCCGGCGCGGTGAAGTCGGGCGCCTTGTCGCCGATGTCGAGCGCCGCCCACGCCGCGGGCACGCCCGCCGACACGACCATCGCGACCACCAGATTCCTGAAGTTCATCACCCCGCTCCTTGCGGCGCCGCCGCGTGGCGGCGACGCGTGATCTTGCCAGAACACCGCGCCGCGGGCCGAGTGGGTTTATGCGGCCGCGCAGCGCGCGGATGCGAGCGCAGCGGCTCCCCGAGACTAGGCAGCCCGCCCTAAGGCGGCGGCCGATGCGTCGATATGATCCGCCCCCACCAAGGCAGGGCCGCGCGCGGACACGCCGACTTCTCGGAGAACGCATGTTCGATTACATCGTCG
>DATMIN010000216.1:0-2221 GCA_035554275.1 Burkholderiaceae bacterium | reverse complement strand
GAACATCTTCGCGATCGCCACCGGCATCGAGGAGCACAACAACTACGCCGTCGACTTCATCAACGCGACGCGCTGGATCAAGCAGAACCTGCCGGGCGCGAAGGTCTCGGGCGGCGTCTCGAACGTATCTTTCAGCTTCCGCGGCAACGATCCGGTGCGCGAGGCGATCCACACCGTGTTCCTGTACCACGCGATCCAGGCCGGCATGGACATGGGCATCGTCAACGCCGGCATGGTCGGCGTCTACGACGACCTCGAGCCCGAGCTGCGCGAGCGCGTCGAGGACGTGGTGCTGAATCGCCGCCCCGACGCCGGCGAACGCCTGGTCGAGGTGGCCGAGAGCGCGAAGGGCGCCGCGAAGGACGAGGGCACGCGGCTGGCGTGGCGGGCCAAGCCGGTCGCCGAGCGTCTGAGCCACGCGCTGGTGCACGGCATCAACGAGTTCATCGTCGGCGACACCGAGGAGGTCTACCGCGCGATGCTGGCCGATGGCGGGCGCCCGCTGCACGTGATCGAAGGCCCGCTGATGGACGGCATGAACATCGTCGGCGACCTGTTCGGCCAGGGCAAGATGTTCCTGCCGCAGGTCGTGAAGAGCGCGCGCGTGATGAAGCAGGCGGTCGCGCACCTGCTGCCCTACATCGAGGAAGAGAAGCGCCTGCACGTCGAGGCCGGCGGCGAGGCCAAGGCGAAGGGCAAGATCGTGATCGCGACCGTCAAGGGCGACGTGCACGACATCGGCAAGAACATCGTCACCGTCGTGCTCCAGTGCAACAACTTCGAGGTCGTCAACATGGGCGTGATGGTCGCGTGCCAGGACATCCTGGCGCGCGCCAAGGTCGAGGGCGCCGACATCATCGGCCTCTCCGGCCTGATCACGCCGAGCCTCGAGGAGATGCAGCACGTCGCTGGCGAGATGCAGCGCGACGACTACTTCCGCATCAAGAAGATCCCGCTGCTGATCGGCGGCGCGACGACGAGCCGCGTCCACACCGCGGTGAAGATCTCGCCGCACTACGAAGGGCCTGTCGTCTACGTGCCCGACGCGAGCCGCTCGGTCAGCGTCTGCAGCGAACTGCTCAGCGACGATCGCGCGAAGGCCTACATCGACGAGCTCAACACCGACTACGCCCGCGTGCGCGAGCAGCACGCGAACAAGAAGCAGACGCCGCTGGTCACGCTGGCCGCGGCGCGCGCCAACAAGACGCCGATCGCCTGGTCCGCGTTCGCGCCGGTCGCGCCGAAGTTCACCGGCCGGCGCGTGCTGAAGAACCAGGACCTGGCCGAGATCGCCGCCTACATCGATTGGGGCCCGTTCTTCCAGACCTGGGACCTGGCCGGTGCCTACCCGGCGATCCTGAACGACGACATCGTCGGCGAATCGGCGCGGCGCGTGCTGTCGGACGGCCAGCGCATGCTGCGCCGCGTGATCGAGGGCCGCTGGCTGACGGCCAACGGTGTGATCGGGCTCTATCCGGCGAACTCGATCAACGACGACGACATCGAGATCTACGCCGACGCGTCGCGCGAGCAGGTGCTGATGACGTGGCGCGGGCTGCGGATGCAGACCGAGCGCCCGGTCGTCGACGGGGTGAAGCGTCCGAACCGCTGCCTCGCCGATTTCGTCGCGCCGAAGGGCTCAGGGCTGGCCGACCACATCGGCCTGTTCGCGGTGACGGCCGGCATCGGCGCCGACAAGCGCGAGAAGCTGTTCGTCGACGACCTCGACGACTACGGCTCGATCATGTTCAAGGCGCTCGCCGATCGCCTCGCCGAGGCGTTCGCCGAGCGGCTGCACCAGCGCGTGCGCACCGACTTCTGGGGTTACGCCGCCGACGAGCAGCTCGACGTTGGCGCGCTCGTCGCCGAGCAGTACCGCGGCATCCGGCCCGCGCCCGGCTATCCGGCGTGCCCCGACCACACGGTGAAGCGCGCGATGTTCGAGCTGCTGCGCTGCGACGAGATCGGCATGAACCTGACCGAGAGCCTGGCGATGACGCCGGCGGCGAGCGTCAGCGGCCTCTACCTCGCGCATCCCGACGCGGCGTATTTCAACGTCGGGCGCATCGGCGACGATCAACTCGCCGACTGGGCCCGCCGCAACGCGCTCGACGACGCGCAGGCGCGGCGCGCGCTCGCCCCACTGCTTTGAACCTGCCTGACAACGTGCGCCGTGCCAGTGCGCGAGGCGGGTTGCGTTTACTTACGGCACGAAGCATTC